>JBIIDW010000067.1:0-7995 GCA_044238215.1 Steroidobacteraceae bacterium | reverse complement strand
GGGGCCGGACCGGCCGGCGGTGCTGCTGTGGGGCGATTCGCACGCCGCCGCGCTCGCCCCTGCGCTGCAGGAGCTCGCTGCCGCGGAGGGCCGGCGCGCGATCGTCGCCTTCAAGCACTCCTGCCCGCCACTGGTAGGGTTCCGCAACTTCGGCAGCCATGCCACCGACTGCCGGCCGTTCGTCGCGCAGGTTCTGCAGCGGATCGACGCCGAGCGCGTCGGGCGGGTGATCCTCCATGCCCGCTGGCCGTGGTACGTCGAGGGCACGCGCAACGAGCAGCCCGCGGGGGCGCCGTTCCAGCTCACGCCGGAGGGCTTCGACCCGGACGGCAACGCGCGCGCCGTCGCGACGCTGCTGGCGCAGACCATCGCCGAGCTGCGCGCACGCGGCGCCGAGGTCACCGTCGTCACCAGCGTGCCGGAGGTCGGGGTCGACGCGCCCGAACTGCTGGTCCGCAGCGTGCTGCGCAACGACCCGCTGCCGCACGTCGATGCCGCCGGCTTCGCGGCCCGCACCGCGCGCTCGCACGCAGCGATCGCGGCGGCCCTCGTCGCCGACCCCGCCGCAGCGGTGGTGCACCTGTATCCCGAGCTGTGCCGCGACGGCCGCTGCGCCCTCGCACGGGATGGACGCGCGCTCTACCACGACGACGATCACCTGAGCATCGACGGCGCGCGCTACCTGCGCCAGTCGCTCGCGCAGGCGCTCGCGCCCGGCCCGCTGCGCTGAGCGCAGCCGGCGCTCAGGGCAGCTCGCGGCCGAACAGCCCGAGGTACAGCGCGCGGTAGACGTCGGTCGAGTCGATGGTGCCGCGGATCAGCGTCGCCCCGGGTCCGGCGCCGCGCGCAACCAGCCCGCCCGCACCGTCGTTGGCCGCGGCCCACGCGATCGTGAACGGCAGCCGCCGGCCGGCGCGGTCAGGGGCGGCGAGGAACGGCCGGCCCGCCAGCCCGTCCTGCGGCGCACCGTTCGGGCCCCGCCGCTCGACGCTGCCGAGGCCCGGCAGGTCGCGGCCGCGCACCAGCATGCCGCCGCAGTCGGAGTCGGACGCTACCACCACGGTGAGCCCCGGGTCGCGCGCCGCGAGCTCCAGGGCGCCGGCGATTGCCCGGTCGGCGCCAGCGCCGGCCTCGAGCACCGCCGCGGCGTTGTTGTCGCCGCCGAGGTTGTCGGTCGTCTCCTCGTTGCCGACGAGCAGGAAACCCTGCGGGGCGCCGGCCAGCAGCCGCTGGGCGACCGCCATCATCTCGTCGAAGCGCGGCGCCCCTTCGACGAACGCGCCGCGCCGGCGGCGCGCAAGCGCTTCCTCGCTGCCTTCGTCGAACAGGGCCTCGCTGGCGAACAGTCCGAGCACGCGCGGCACCTCGCCGCCCGGCGCCGGGGATTCGAGCGCCAGCAGCTCGGCGCGCGTGTGCACGACCCGGTAGCCGGCCGCACGCGCCTCGGCCACGAGGTCCCTGCCGTCGCTGCGGACGCCGGCGCCGTGCACGCCGCGCCGGCCGGCCGGCAGGAACCAGCGCTCGCCGCCGCCGAGGATCAGCTGCGGGCGCGCCGCCAGGATCTGCGCGGCGATGTCGGATTCGGCATCGGGATCGGGGACGGCAGCGAGGAATGCGCCGGTGCCCGGCTCGGTGACGCTCGAGGTGTTGACGATGCCGACCGCCTTGCCGGCGGCGATCGCCTCGTGCATCAGCGACAGCGGGCGGCCCGAGCGCGCCGCCGGGATCGGTCGGCCACCGACCATGCCGTAGCTGTCGACGTCCGCACGCACGCCCCAGGCGTGGGTGGTGGCGCCGCCGTCGGAGCTGGCGTGCAGGCGGTCGCTCATCGGCCCGACGTAGGCGGCCACAGCGGGCAACCGATCCCACGCCAGCCGCCCGTCCGGCCCCACCTGCGCGAGGCGCACCGCCATCCAGGTGTTCGCGCCCATGCCGTCGGGGTGGATGAAGATCGCGCTGCCGGGCCGGGCCGCGGCAGCAGACGCCGGCATCGGACCCGCGGCGGCCAACGCGATCGACAACGACAGCGCGAGCACCGGCCAGGACGATGGGGGACGATTGGGCATGGCGATTCGCCGGATTGCGGGCACGCGCCGGATCGTATCGGACCCGCGCGACGGCCGGATGACAGCCGGCGTGGTAGCCTCTGCGCCCCATGAACGGTGGCCGCCTGTTCGTCATCGCCGCGCCGTCGGGCGCGGGCAAGACCAGCCTGGTCAAGGCGCTGCTGCAGCGCGAGCCGGGCCTGCGCGTCTGCGTCTCGCACACCACCCGCCCACGGCGACCCGCCGAGGTCGACGGTCGCGACTACCACTTCGTCAGCGTCGAGCGCTTCCGCGAACTGATCTCCGCCGACGGCTTCCTCGAGTACGCACCGGTCTTCGACAATTACTACGGCACCAGCCGCGCGGCGCTGGAGGCGGCCTTCGGGGCCGGCCACGACGTCATCCTGGAGATCGACTGGCAGGGTGCGCGCCAGGTGCGCGCGCGCGCCCCGGGCTGCATCAGCATCTTCGTGCTGCCGCCCTCGCGCGCGACGCTGGAGCAGCGCCTGCGCAACCGGCGGACCGACAGCGACGAGGTCATCGCCCGGCGGCTGCGCGACGCGGTCGACGACATGTCGCACTACGCCGAGTTCGATTACGTGGTCGTCAACGACGACTTCGAGGCCGCCGTCGCCGACCTGCGGCGCATCATCGCCGGCGGCGTCGACGACCTGCGCGCCGACCGCCCTGCCCTGCACCCGCTGCTGGCCGGGCTACTGGCGTAAAAGCCCTTAAGGGCCGTATACTTAACGACCTTTTTGCTGAACCCGGGTTTCCCCGGAGGCTTGCCATGGCGCGCATCACGGTCGAAGACTGTCTCCAGAACGTCGACAACATCTTCCAGCTGGTCCTGCTGGCGTCGCAGCGCGCGCGCCGCCTCGCCAATGGCGCCGAGGCCACGGTGCCCTGGGAAAACGACAAGCCCACCGTGGTGGCGCTGCGCGAGATCGCCGCCGGCAACATCACCCCCGAGATGCTCATGGAGCCCGAGCCGGCGCCCGAGCCGCCGGCGCCGCTGCTGCCGGACATCATGGAGCCCGATCCGGGCTTCCGTGCCCCGCAGTTCGGCCTTGGGGACTGATTGGACTATGCGGAAACCCTCCTGGGCTTCCTGCCCGGCGGTTCCCGCAGGACCCCGGGCCTCAGGGATCTGCTGAGCGCCGCCGGCAGCTACCTGCCGGCAGACCAGGTCGAACGCATCCGCCTCGCGGCCGAGTTCGGCGCCGACGCCCATCGCGGCCAGAAGCGCAAGACCGGCGAACCCTACATCGCGCACCCGGTGGCCGCCGGTGAGATCCTCGCCGGCCTGCGCGTCGACGCCGACACCATCGTCGCCGCCATCCTCCACGACGTCATCGAGGACACGCCGGTCGCCAAGGCCGAGGTGGCCGCGCGCTTCGGCGAGACGGTCGCCGACATCGTCGACGGCGTCACCAAGCTGGACCAGATCCGCTTCAAGAGCCGCGAGGAGGCGCAGGCGGAATCCTTCCGCAAGATGCTGCTCGCCATGGTGCGCGACCTGCGCGTCATCCTCGTCAAGCTCGCCGACCGGCTGCACAACATGCGCACGATCGAGGGCATGCCGCCGCCACGGCGGCGCGCGATCGCGCGCGAGACACTCGACATCTACGCACCGCTCGCCGAGCGGCTCGGCCTCTACACGCTGAAGCTGGAGCTCGAGGACCTCGGCTTCCGCGCGCTGCACCCGCAGCGCTACCGGGTGCTCGAGCGCGCACTGAAGCGGGCGCGCGGCAATCAGAAGGAGTTCCTGTCGAAGATCGCCGGCCAGATCCGCCTGGCCCTCGAGAAGGCGGGAATCGCGGGCCAGGTCGAGTCGCGCGAGAAGCACCTCTACAGCATCTACCGCAAGATGCTGCGCAAGCGCAGCGCGCTCAGCGAGATCGTCGACGTCTACGGGCTGCGCGTCGTCGTCGACGGCGCCGACACCTGCTACCGGGCGCTCGGCGTCGTCCACGCGACCTACAAGCCGATGCCCGGACGCTTCAAGGACTACATCGCGATCCCGCGGGTGAACGGCTACCAGTCGCTGCACACCACGCTGTTCGGCCCCAACGGCATGCCGATCGAGGTGCAGATCCGCACCGACGACATGCACAAGATCGCCGAGTCCGGCATCGCCGCGCACTGGAAGTACAAGGCCGGCGACGAGAACCCGGTCACCGAGCAGGAGCGCGCGCGCGAGTGGCTCGCCAACCTGGTGTCGATGCAGGACGCGGGCAGCTCCGAGGAGTTCCTCGAGAGCGTCAAGGTCGACCTGTTTCCGGACAAGGTCTACGTCTTCACGCCGAAGGGCAAGATCCTGCGGCTGCCGCGCGGCGCCACGGTCGTCGACTTCGCCTATGCGGTACACACCGACGTCGGCAACCGCTGCGTCGCGGCCAAGGTGGACCGGCGGCTGTCGCCGCTGCGCACCGTGCTGCGCAACGGGCAGACGATCGAGATCGTCACGGCGCGCGGGGCGATCCCGAACCCGTCGTGGGTGAACTTCGTCGTCACCGCCAAGGCACGCACGGCGATCCGCCAGTACCTGAAGAGCCTGCGGCGTTCGGAAGCCATCGAGCTCGGGCAGCGGCTCGTGAACCAGGCGCTCGCGGAGTTCAAGCTGTCGCTGCCTGACGTCGACGACGCGACCGTCGCCGCAGCGCTCGGCGAGCTCGGCATGATCGACCGCGACGAACTGTTCGAGAAGATCGGACTGGGCGAGCGCCTGGCGCCGCTGGTGGCCCGCCGGCTGATCCCCTCAGCGCCGCGCGGGACGCGCGAGGAAGGCGAGCGCCCGGCGCCGCTGGCCGTGGCCGGCACCGAGGGGCTGCTGGTCAGCTACGCGCGCTGCTGCTTCCCGATCCCGGGCGACCCGATCCTCGCGTTCCTGTCGGCCGGCCGCGGCATCGTCGTGCACCGCGAGACCTGCGCCAACGTCGACGACTACCGCAAGCACCCGGAGAACTGGATTTCCGTGGCCTGGGAGGCCGCGCCCTCGCGGTCGTTCAGTTCCGAGCTGCGCGTCGACGTCGAGAACCGCATGGGCGTGCTGGCGGGTGTCGCCGCCGCCATCGCCGCGACCGAGACGAACATCGACCACGTCGAGCTCCAGGAGCGCGACGCCCAGACGTCGCAGCTGGTGTTCGAACTGAAGGTCCGCGACCGCCGGCACCTCGCGCGCATCGTCCGCGTCATCCGCCGCATGCCAGAGGTGCTGAAGGTCACGCGGACGCTCGCCACCCGCGGCAGCCGCGAGCCCTGACCGCGGTGCGCTCACCCATCGCGATCCCGATCTTCCAGCGAGGACCCGGCATGACCAAGCGCGCGCTCCACACCGATCACGCTCCGCGGGCGATCGGCACCTACTCCCAGGCCGTCCGCGTCGGCCCGACCGTGTACGTGTCGGGCCAGATCCCGCTCGACCCGGCCACCGGCGCACTGGTCTCGGGCGACATCGACGCCGAGGTCCGTCGCGTGTTCGACAACCTGGCGGCGATCGCCAAGGCCGCGGGCGGCTCGCTCGCCGACGCGGTCAAGGTCACGATCTTCATGACCGACCTCGCGCACTTCGCGACCGTCAACGCGATCATGGAGGAGTACTTCCCCGAGCCGTGGCCCGCGCGCGCGACGGTCGGCGTCGCGCAACTGCCCCGTGGCGCCCGCGTCGAGGTCGAGTGCATCCTGCACGTCGATTGAGCGAGGACCGCGGGCAGCGCCCGGTCACCGCGCTGCGCGGCGTGGGCGAGGCGCTGGCGGCGCGGCTCGCCGCGCTGGGCGTGCACCGCGTGCAGGACCTGCTGTTCCTGCTGCCCTCGCGCTACGAGGACCGCACCCGCGTCCAGCCGATCGGCAGCCTCGTGGCGGGCACGCGTGCCGTCACCGAGGGCGAGGTGCAGCTCACCGAGGTCGCGTTCCGGCGCCGGCGCCAGCTGCTGTGCCGGATCGCCGACGGCTCGGGCTTCCTGACGCTGCGGTTCTTCCACTTCTCCGGTGCGCAGCAGCAGAGCCTCGCGCGCGGCACGCGCATCCGCTGCTTCGGCGAGGTCCGGCGCGGCCCCCTCGGGCTCGAGATGGTGCATCCGGAGTATCGCCGGGCCGCCGCGGGCGACGCGCCGCCCGACGAGACGCTGACGCCGATCTATCCGACGACCGAGGGCGTCACCCAGGGCCGTCTGCGGGCGCTGGTCGCCCAGGCGCTGCGCGAGCTCGAAGCCGACGGTGTGCCGGACTGGCTGCCGCCGGAGGTGGTCGCGCCGCTCGGCCTGCCGTCGTTGCGCGACGCCCTCGTCTACATGCACCGGCCGCCGCGCGATGCGCAGCTCGAGACGCTGGAGGAGGGCCGGCACCCGGCACAGCGGCGCCTGGCGTTCGAGGAACTGCTCACGCACCAGATCGCGCTGCGCCAGGTGCGGGAGAACGCGCTGTCGGAGCCGGCATGGCCGCTCGACGACGCGGCGGGCCTCGAGCGCCGCTTCGTCGCCGCATTGCCCTTCGCGCTCACCGGCGCACAGCGGCGTGCCCTCGACGAGGTCGACCGCGACCTGAGCGCCTCGCGTCCGATGGCACGGCTCGTCCAGGGCGACGTCGGCTGCGGCAAGACCGTCGTCGCCGCCGCAGCGGCGGCGCGCGCGATCGGCAGCGGCCGGCAGGCCGCGCTGATGGCGCCGACCGAGCTGCTCGCCGAGCAGCACTTCCGCAACCTCGACGGCTGGTTCCGTCCGCTCGGCGTCACGGTGGCGCTCATCACGGGCTCGCAGCCGGCGCGCACGCGCCGCAGCGGCCTCGAGGCCGCCGCGTCGGGCGAGGCAGCGCTGGTCGTCGGCACCCACGCGCTGTTCCAGGACGGCGTCGAGTTCCGGGAACTGGCGCTGGTCATCGTCGACGAGCAGCACCGCTTCGGCGTGCAGCAGCGGCTGCGGCTGTCGGACAAGGGCCGGCGCGGCGGCCGCGACCCGCACCAGCTGATCATGACCGCCACGCCGATCCCGCGCACGCTGGCGATGACGGCCTATGCCGACCTCGACGTCTCGGTAATCGACGCGCTGCCGCCAGGCCGCACGCCGGTGAAGACCGTGGTGGCGGCCGAGACCCGGCGGCACGAGGTGGTCGCGCGGATCGAGGCAGCCTGCCGCGGCGGCCGGCAGGCGTATTGGGTCTGCCCGCTGATCGAGGAATCCGAGGAACTGATGTGCCAGGCGGCCGAGGACACCGCCGCCACGCTGGCCGAGGCGCTGCCCGGACTCGCAGTCGGCCTGGTGCACGGCCGCATGCCGCCGAAGGCGAAGGAGGCCGCGATGCTCGCCTTCAAGGCGGGACGCATCCAGTTGCTGGTCGCCACCACCGTGATCGAGGTCGGTGTCGACGTGCCGAACGCGACGCTGATGGTCATCGAGAACGCGGAGCGGATGGGCCTCGCGCAGCTGCACCAGCTGCGCGGTCGGGTCGGCCGCGGCAGCCACGAGAGCAGCTGCGTGCTGCTGTACCGGCCGCCGCTCGGCGCACTGGCGCGCGCCCGCCTCGAGACGATCCGCGACAGCACGGACGGCTTCGTCATCGCGCAGCGCGACCTCGAGCTGCGCGGCCCCGGCGAACTGCTCGGCACCCGCCAGACGGGACTCGCCCGGATGCGCGTCGCCGACCTCGTGCGCGACGCCGACCTGCTGCCGGCGGTGCAGTCCGCTGCGGAACTGCTGCGGGCGCAGCATGCGGATAGAATCGCGCACCTCTCCGCGCGATGGATCGGAAGCGATGAACGATACGGCCGCGTCGGCTGAGCACGGCGCCGGACTCCGCGACGACGGCGACGCCGAAGCGCCGGCCGTTCCGGCCTCGGCCATGTGGCTGCCCGGGACCGCGCTCGGCTGCTACGAGGGCGACGCGCAGCTCCGCAGCTGGCTGCTGACGCCCGGACTGCTCACCCAGCGGATCCGTGCGGCCGCGGGCAAGG
>JBIIDW010000066.1:0-8063 GCA_044238215.1 Steroidobacteraceae bacterium | reverse complement strand
AGATAGGCGTTGTGCGAGTCCATCTCGCCGCGAAACATCCGCTTGAGCTCGAGCTTGCGCACGAGCGACTCGACCTGCGGCAGGTCCCGCTCGACCTCGATCGCCGTCGCGTCGTCGTTCTCGGACTCGGCGAGCTCGAGCAGTTCCACGGAGTCGCGCACCGCGCGGAACGCCCTGTCCATCGCGGCGATGTCCGCGTCGAGCGTGGCGCGCTCCTTGCCTAGCTGCTGCGCCCGCTCGGGGTTCTGCCAGATGGCCGGATCCTCGAGTTCGCGGCTGACTTCCTCGAGTCGCTCCTTGCGGGCATCGTATTCAAAGAAACCCCCTTAAGGAGGCGATGCGCTCCTCGAGGTCGGTGAGACTGCGCTTGACGAGGCCGAGTTCGATCATGATGCCGCCGTGGGGAGGAAAACCGGCATTTTAGCAGAGCCCCGGCCGATCGCCCCTCATGGCAGCACGTGATCGACGAGCAGTTGCAGCCGCCGCTCGCCGCCGTACTCGTTCACGTCGAGCCGGTAGACGAGGTGCGCGGCCTCTGGCACGACGCCTGCGGCACGCCCGAGGAAGTAGTTGAAGGCGATGGCGTCGAAGCTGCGGCCGGAGCCCGGGACCTCGACCCACATCTTCAGGTGATTGTCGCCCACCACCCGGCTGCGGCGGATCGTGAAGGGCTGGTCGAAGCTGGGCTCCGGGAAGGCCTGCCCCCAGGGCCCGGCCTCGCGCAGCAGTTCAGCGGTCCGCAGCGAGATCTCGTCGACGCCGAGCGCGCCATCGGTCTCGATGCAGTCCGCCCGCGAGCCGTCGCGCTGCCAGCGTCGAACCTCGGCGTCGAACTCGCTGGCAAACAGGTCGAGGCCGCCGGCCGGGAGGGTGAGTCCCGCAGCCATCGCATGGCCGCCGAAGCGCTCGATGAGACCAGGGTGCCGGGTGGCGATCGCCTCGAGCACGTCGCGGACGTGCACGCCCGGTACCGAGCGCGCCGAGCCGCGCAGTTCGCCGTCGCCCGCGTTGGCGAACGCGACGACGGGCCGCCGCATCCTGTCCTTGACCCGGCTGGCGACCAGCCCGACCACGCCCTGGTGCCAGTCCGCGTCGTAAAGGCAGAGTCCGTAACGACGCGGATCGCCGTCTTCGTCGTCGAGTGCCTTCAGGTGACGGACCGCGGCCAGGGCCTGCGCCTGCATGCGCCCCTCGATCTCGCGGCGCTCGGCGTTGAGTTCCTCCAGCCTCGCCGCCAGCGCCTGCGCCTCGGCCGGGGTGTCGGCGAGCAGGCAGCGGATGCCGACGGACATGTCGTCGATGCGCCCGGCCGCATTGAGGCGCGGCGCCGCCGTGAAACCCAGGTCCGTGGCAGTGACCGAGGGAATCGCGCGGCGTCCCGCCTCGAGCAGCGCGCGGATGCCCGGGGTGCAGCGGCCGGCGCGGATCCTGCGCAGCCCCTGCGCCACCAGCACGCGGTTGTTCCCGTCGAGCGGAACGAGATCCGCAACCGTACCCAAGGCGACCAGATCGAGCAGGTCCGCCGGCGACGGGGCCGCGGCCGGCTCCAGCAGCCCGCTGGAGCGCAGCGCCCGGTGCAGTGCCGCCATGACGTAGAACGCAACGCCGACCCCGGCCAGCGATTTCGAGCCGAACGAGGATGCGGGCAGGTTGGGGTTCACGATCACGTTGGCCCCTGGCAGGTCCGGTCCGGGGAGGTGGTGGTCGGTGACGAGTACGGCGATACCCCTGCTCCGCGCCGCCTCGACGCCGGCGAGGCTCGAAATGCCGTTGTCGACAGTGACGATCAGCGACGGCTGCCGGGCCGCGGCGAGTTCGACGATACCCGGCGTGAGCCCGTAACCGAACTGGAAGCGGTTCGGCACCATGAAGTCGACCGCTGCGAAACCCCAGCCGCGCATCGCGCGGACCATCAGGGCGGTACTCGTTGCGCCGTCGGCGTCGAAGTCCCCGATGACCAGCACGGAGCGCCCTGGCTCCCGGTGCTCGAGCAGCAGCGCCACCGCGGCATCGACGCCCTCCAGCGTGCCGACGGGCAGCAGGCGGTCCAGCCCGCCGGAAAGCTCGGCCGGATCGTCCACACCCCTGGCGGCGTACGCCCGCGCCAGGACGCCGGGCAACGCGCCGAGCCGGCGCACGCGCTGCGCGTCGGGCTCACGGCGAAGGATACGCAGCATCGCAGCCTCAGCCCGACAGCGCGCGCGGCCAGTCGCGCGAGGGACGCCAGAACCGCAGACGGTCGGTCCCGCTCAGGCCCGCCGCGCGATCACCCGCGACCAGCGTGATCCCGTCGAGGGTGCCCGCCCGCAAGGCCTCCACCGCCGGGCGCACGTAGCGGCGATCGATCGCGTCCAGCAGTCCACCGTCACCCGCCTGCTCCGCACCTGCCCCGAGGCGGCCAGGCGAAACGACCAGCGCCGTCCGCCCGTCGCAGCCGTGAGCGTGGGCGTCGAACGAGTCAGGCGGCGGCAACAACGGCGTGCCCGACAGCCTGGCGACCGCGGCGACCCACGGATCGTCCGCGTAGAGACGGCCCCACGGGAGGACCGGCCGGTCACCCTCGACCGCAGCCTCGTAGGCCGGGCCACCACCGCCCCACAGCCAGAAACTCGCAATCGCCGCCTCACCGCGCCGCTGCCGCAGGGCATTGATGCGATGTTCATGGAGCCACATCTCCATCTCGGTCATCAGCGCGCGAAGCCGTGCGGCGTGACTGCCCTCGGGCAGCGCCGCCTCCAGGGACCTGCCGACGAGTGAGCCTGGGTCGACGGTCAGCACGCCTGGCGCATCGAGGCCGAGCAGCAGGAACCCGGTACCCGGGAGCGGCAGCAGCCTCAGCCCGTCGGATCCGAACACGCGAGCGAAATCACGCGACCACTCGTGGGCCTCGTCGGAACCCGGGTCAAGGATGCCGTCGACGGGGACGTGAACCGTCTGCATGCCCGCCGCCAGCTGCAGCGGGGTCGCCAACCATGCACCGCGGGAGTCCTGCGACACGGAAGCGGCCACGACACTGGCCGCGTCGGTCGCGGCGAGGCCGCCCAGGCCCAGGCTGCGCCCCAGCCAGCCGCGCCAGCCGCCGCTCAGCCGGCGCACGGCCGAGAACCGCGCCGCAGCGCAGCCGGCAACGTCGCCGCGCGCCGCCAGGGACTCGGGCGTGTCGACGCCCGGCAGGGCGGCAAGGTCGGGCATCACGAGCACGAGTTCACGCACATCGCGTATTTTACCCGCCATGAAGCTCACCCTGGCGGACCCGTCCGCAGTCAATCTCGTGCGCAGCTACTCGTCCTCGGAAGTGCGTGTCGGCGATCGCGTGCTGGGCCGCGCGCTGCTCGTCGGACCACGGGTACTGATGGAGGACTTCGCGGCGCGCCACCCGGCGCAGTTGACCGAGGCAGACGTGCAGCGGATGGCCGACTGCGCCCCGGAACTCGCGATCATCGGCTGGGCCGGCGGCCAGACCTTCCTGTCACCGGCGCAGCGACGCTGGTTCGCAGAGCGCGCCCTGCCGGTGGAGATCATGGAACTCGGTGCGGCGTGCCGAACCTACAACGTACTGGTCAGTGACGGGCGCCAGCCGGTGGCGCTGCTGTTCCCGGAGAGGGACACCTGAAGAAGACACAGGGAGAAGAAGTTTGTTTGACCACCAATCGTTCGAAGCTGACAGACTCGAACAACTGTCTTTGTTCTTCTTCTTGTTCTTTTTTCTTCTTGTTCTCCGACTTCCCCCATCATCCCTGTGTCTTCTTCAGGTGCCCCTCGGTCTTTTGGGCCGAGGCGGAAGGCGTAGGTCGGAACGCGGGTACATCCTAAACCCGAAATAGTTCCCCGTGCAACATCAACGACTTGAAAGGTTTTTTTTGAGAGAAGGTGGCGGCAGCGCTCGCTGGAACCCCGCCTAGGATCTATCGGATAAAAAACAGGGCGTTACGAGCACTTCCTCGCGCAATACGTCTATGAACGCGCCGCCTCAGCCCAGCCCGCCGAGCAGCGGCACGAACGCGACGGGACCCAGCCCCTGGCGATCGACCTTGCCCTCACGGCGGATGAAGCGCGTGAGCTCCTGCTGACCCTCGGGACCCACGGGCATGATCAGGCGCCCGCCGACGGCGAGCTGCTGCAGCAGCGCTTCCGGAACCCGCAGCGGCGCGGCCGCGACGAGTATGCCGTCGTAGGGCGCGTGCGCCGCCCAGCCGAGCGATCCGTCTCCGTGGCGATAGCGAACGTTCTTCACGCCAAGCTCGCGCAGGCGCTCTTTCGCGCGCTTCAGCAAGGGCTCGATCCGCTCGACGGTGTAGAGCTTGCCCACCAGCGCCGACAGCACCGCGGTCTGGTAACCGCAGCCCGTGCCGACCTCCAGCACGTTGTGCAGCGGGCTGCCCTCGAGCAGCGCCTCCGACATGCGCGCCACGATGTAGGGCTGCGAGATCGTCTGGCCGAAGCCGATCGGCAGCGCGGTGTCCTCGTAGGCGCGACTCGCGAGCGCCTCGTCGACGAAGATGTGCCGCGGCACGGAGCGCACGCGCTCGAGCACCTCCGCGTTGCGGATGCCCTGGTCGCGCAGGCGCTGGACCAGTCGGTCCCGCGTCCGCGCCGAGGTCATGCCTATGCCGGCGAGGCGGCGGTCCGTCGTCACGAACGGACTCCGGCCAGCCAGCGCTCGACATCGCCGAGCGCGCCGTGTCGGGTCAGGTCCGTCTGCAGCGGCGTGACCGAGACGAAGCCCTGGTTGACGGCGTGGAAATCGGTGCCAGGACCGGCGTCCTGCTCCGCGCCGGCGGGACCCACCCAGTAGACGGCGCGGCCACGCGGATCCGCGGCCGCCACCACCGCCTCGGAGCGGTGCCGGTGGCCGAGCCGCGTGGTGGCAAAGCCCCGCAGCTGATCGAACGGCAGGTGCGGCACGTTGACGTTGAGGATCATCCGCCGGTCGAGTGGCGCCTCCAGCAATCGCCCGACCAGCATCCGCGCGACCCGGGCCGCGGCGTCGAACTGCGGCTCGCCTTCGGCGGGCCGCAGCAGCGAGATCGCCAGGGTCGGCAGCCCGAGGAAACGGCCCTCGATGGCCGCTGCCACGGTGCCGGAGTAGAGCACGTCGTCGCCGAGGTTCTCGCCGTCATTGATGCCCGACACGACCATGTCGTGCTCGAAATCGAACAGGCCGGAGATGGCCAGGTGCACGCAGTCCGTGGGGGTGCCGGTGACGAAGTACGAGCCCTCCTCCACCTTGACCACGCGCAGCGGCACGTCGAGTGTCAGCGAGTTGCTGGCACCGCTCTTGTTGCGGTCGGGAGCGACGACGGTGAGGTCCGCCAGGCCCTCGAGGGACTCCCGCAAGGCGAGTATGCCCCGCGCGCGGTAGCCGTCGTCATTGCTGATCAGGATCTTCAAACGGACCCGCTTTCCATGAGGCCGGCAAGCGGGCCAATATACTCAATGACGGATGGAGGAGGTAGGCCGATGCGCGAACCGCAGGACGACGACGCGCGGGCGTTTCGCGACGCGGTGCGGGACGTGCAGCCCCTCGCCTTCACGCCCCGCGTCGCATCGCGACGCAAGGCAACGCCGAGGGCTGTGTTCCGGCGCCAGGCGGAGCGCGAGGTGCTGCGCGAGAGCATCGTCCTGACCCCGGCCGAACTCGACGTCGAATCCGGTGACGAACTGAGCTTCAGGCGCCCCGGCATCCAGGACACGCTGATGCGGCGCCTGCGCCGCGGCCACTATCGGGTCGAATCCGAGCTCGACCTCCATGGCCTGACCCTGCCGGAAGCCAAGGAACAGATCCGTTCCTTCGTCGCACGGTCAATCGCGCGGCAGGCGCGCTGCGTGCGGATCATCCACGGCAAGGGGCTGGGCTCGGGCCCCCGCGGCCCGGTGCTTAAGCACGCCGTCAACGTCATCCTCCGCCGCTTCGACGCCGTATTGGCCTTCTGCTCCGCTCGGCAGGTCGACGGCGGAACCGGCGCGATCTACGTGCTCCTGTCGGACTGACCGCGCAGCACCCGGGCCGCCGCAGCACGTGTCTCGTCGGTGACCCAACCGTCCCCAAGCAGGCCGTCGAGGGTTTCCTCGGGTTCGTCGAACAGCCGCACCAGATCGCGGCGGACCAGTGCGCGCGTGCGCCGGTAGGCCATGGGAGGCAGTGCCGCAAGCGAGGCGGCGTACCCGAGCGCCCGCGACGTGACCTGCTCCGGCTCGACCAACTCGTCCACCAGTCCCACGGCCAGCGCCTCGCGAGGCCCCAGCAGCGCCCCCGTCGCCAGCAACGACGCCGCGTGGCGCGGCCCGACCAGCCGCTCGAAGCAGCGGTACACCGTGGCCCCCGGATAAAGGCCCATTGCCACTTCGTTGAGGCCGATGCGAAACGGCCCCTCCGCCATGACGCGGCGGTCGCAGAGCATCGACATGACGGCGCCGCCGGCGGGGCAGTGCCCGGTGATCGCCGCTACCACCGGTATCGGCGAGCGCGCGAGGCGCTGCTGCACCTGGCCGAACTTCAGCACCAGCGCGCCGACCCGACCGTCATCGCCGGACGCGAGCTCCCGCACGTCCAATCCCGCGCTGAACACGCCGGGCCAGCCCGCAAGCACCACCGCGCGCACGCTCCCGGCAGCCGCCGCGGCGAGCGCGTCGTCGAGGGACGCGAGCAGTTCCACGTCGAGCGCATTGACCGGCGGACGCGCCAGCCGGAGCAGCCGCACGAAACCCTGGTCCTCGGTCTCAATCATGCCCGGTCTCCTCGAGTGCCTCGGTATCGACGAGTTCGCGCAGCACCACCGTCGCGAACCCGCCCGCGCGCAGGCTGAACTCCAGCGCGCAGGTGCCGTCCTCCGCCGCCTCGAGCCGCAGGTCGCGCACGGCGAGCCGCAGCGGCCGTCGCGCCGCCTCGACGCCGGCTGCGTCGATCAGCCGCATGGCTTCCGGGTAGCGTTCCGCCACCGCTTCCTCGAGTCGACGGACGTCGCCCGTGGTGCCGGAGTCGCCGCGACCCGGCAGCGGCCCGGTGGGATGCACGTCCAGCGCAGCCTGCCTCGCGAGCAGGTCCGCGTCGGGCGGCGCTGTCAGCGCGAACACCGAATTGCGCCCATCGAGGTTTGCGCGATCGCCCTCGCGCAGGCAGTTCCAGCTGCCGTCGCGCACGCGCTCCGCGAGCACGGCGTTGAACACCAGGCTGCGTGCAGCGGACAGCACCAGGCCGTCACGATCGGGTCGGCGGCCGCCGCGCGACGATCCTTCCGGTTGCTCGAACACCGCCCTGAGGTTGGAGGAATCGCGACCGAACCGCTGCGGGCCGAAGTAGTTGGGCACTCCCGCGGCCGCCACCTCACCGACGCGCGTCGCCAGCGCCACAGGGTCGCCAGAGAAGTCGCGCAGGACGATCCTGAAGCGGTTCCCGGCCAGCGCACCCCGCGGCAGCTTGCGCGAATGTGGCGCCGCCTCGACGACCTCGAAGCCCTCGCCCGCCACGCCGGCCCACGCCGCCGCCGGGCGCCGGCGCCCCGGCACGGTGAACCACTGCGTCGTCACGGCATGGCGATCCTTGAGTCCGGCGTAGCCCACATCTGCTGGCCGGGCACCTGCCATCCGTGCCAGTTCGCGCGCAACCCAGGCCGTGTTGGCGTCACGCTTGCGGACACGCAGCAGGACGTGTTCCCCGGCCCCGGAGGCAGCGAAACCCAGCAGTTCGTCCACGCGGAAATCATCGGCCGTCGCGCGGATGCGGGCGCCCCCGGCCGGCTGCCCGGCGCGCGGCGGCGCAGTGGCCACGGTTCGCCAGTGCTCGGGGATCACGGGCGCGACAGCAGCACGGTGGCAAATGCGGCAATGCCCTCGCGGCGCCCCGTGAACCCGAGCTTCTCGGTCGTGGTGGCCTTGACGTTCACGGCGTCGGCCGGCACGCCGAGCAGTCGCGCGACGCCCTCCCGGATCGCGTCGCGATGTGGACCGAGCCGCGGCGCCTCGGCGACCACCGTGAGGTCCGCGTTGATCACGGCGTAACCCAGCGCGCGCGCGCGCGCGCAGGCCTCGACGACGAATCGGGAACTGTCGGCCCCGCGCCAGCG
>JBIIDW010000001.1:0-26604 GCA_044238215.1 Steroidobacteraceae bacterium | reverse complement strand
GTATTCGCAGCACCTGTTCGGCACCGACGGCGCCGTCGTCGCGATGTGCCTCGCGGTGCTGGTGATCTACTCGCTCGGCTTCACGCTGTTCAACGTGCCCTACCTCACGATGCCGGTCGAGATGACTAACGACCGCATGCAGCGGCTCGGCATCATGGGCTACCGCTCGGTGTTCATGATGTTCGGCTCGGTGGCCGGCAGCGCCGGGGCGCCCCTGCTCGTCGAGAAACTCGGCCGCGACGCGGAGGCGTTCCAGAACCTGGGCCTGATCGGCGGGGCGCTGGTGTTCGCGATCATGTTCGCGACCTTCCTCGGCACCCGCGGTGCGCACGGCGGCGAGGTGGAAGCGGTGCAGCCGCGCTACTCGTTCAGCGACCAGGTGAACGCGGTGATCGGCAACCGTCCGTTCATGATGATGGTCGGCATCAAGGTGCTGCAGTTCTTCGCCCTCTCGGCGGGCGGCGCCACCACGGCGTTCTTCGTGGTCATGGTGCTCAAGCGCGACTTCTCGCTGATGTCGCTGCTGGCGATCGCGACGATCGGCGCCACGATCACCTTCATCCCGTTCTGGCGCTGGGCCGGCCGCCACATGACCAAGCGCACCGGCCTCGCGATCGGCATCATCGGCGAGGTCTTCGCGGTGCTGAGCTGGCTGCTGGCGACCCCGGACCAGTCGGAAGCCTTCTTCATCTTCCGCGGCGTGCTCGCCGGCATCTTCTCGTCGGCGATCCTGCTGTTCAGCCAGGCGATGTGGCTCGACACCATCGACTACGACCGCGAGAAGACCGGCCTGCGCCGCGAGGGCATGTACACCTCGGTCTACGTGTTCATCGAGCGGCTGGGCTACTCGCTGGGGCCGCTGGTGCTCGGCGAGCTGCTGGAGGCCATGCACTTCGACAAGAGCCTGCCGCTGGAGCAGCAGCCGGCGAGCGCGGAGTTCGCCGTCGTGCTGAGCCTCGTCTGGATCCCGGCGTTCGCCTACGCGGCGGGGCTGCTGTTCCTGTGGTTCTACCGCGTGCCCGAGCGGGTGGGCGGCACGGTGCGCACCTAGGCCGGGGTTCAGTCCTCGCGGACGACGCGGAAGCCGAAAGTGAATCGGCGATCCGTGGCGTTCATTTTCAGGCGAAAGGCCGGGCGCACGCTGGCGGCGATCGCCGTCCAGCCCTGGCCCTTCATCACGCGCAATCCGCAATCGGCCCCGAGCAGGCGCGCCTCGCCGCCCGCCGGGGCGCCTGCGTGAGTGTCGTTCCAGCAGTCGGCCATCCACTCGTTGGCGTTGCCGAGCAGGCCGTGCACGCCAAAGGGATTGGCGGCTGTCGCGGTCACGGGCGCCATCGCCGCAAACCCGTCACGGCAGGGCTCGCCCTTCCAGTCCTCGAGCACCTCGTACTTGATCTCGGTCTTGTCCCAGCCAAAGCGGTCCCGGGTGTCGAGATCGCCGAGATTCACGTAGCGGCAGATCTGCGCGGGATCGTCACCGAACCAGTAAGCCGTGGCGGTCCCGGCGCGAGCCACGTATTCCCACTCCGCCTCGCTGGCGAGCCGGTATCGCCTGCCGGTCTTCGCGGACAGCCACGCCAGATAGGCCTGCGCGTCGTGCCAGTTCACGCAGGTCACGGGGTGCCCGTCGGTCTGGTCGGTGCCGGCCTCGCGCCAGCTGCGCGACTCGTCCAGCAGCCACTCCGAGCCGACGAAGTGCCAGCAGCCGGGCGCAGGACCGTAGCCGGTCTCGCGGGCGAAAACCGCGAACTCGCCGCGCGTGACCTCGTAGCGACCGATGGAGAAGCCCTTCGCGATCACGACCCGGTGCCGCGGCTGCTCACGGGTCGCCCAGAATTCCGGCAGTCCAAGGCGGCGCGGCTCGTCGATCTCGGCGCCCATCGTGAATGCACCGGGTGCGATCGCCACCAGCTCTGGGCAGACGTCGCAGTCCCGGGTCCCGGCCTGGGCGTCAGCACCCCAGGCGACGACGAGCCCCAACCACAGCGCCAGCGTCCTCACGCGGGCAGTGCGCGCAGCGCGCGCTCGGGATCGTCGAGGACGTCCGGGTGCAGGCGCCGCGTCAACTCCAGGAACTCGGGCGGACAGGCCGACCAGTCGAACGCCTTGGCGCCGATGCCGCTGTCGATCGTATGCCCCCGCAGCTCGCCCATCTGCATCCAGGGGCGCCAGCTGGTCAGCGCGGTGTAGGCATAGTCGGCCTGGATTCCAGGCGTGCCTTCCCTGGCGAGTTCGCTCGCAAGCGCCTTCCAGACCATCCACTCGCGGTAGTAGATCGTCGGCGGAGCCGAGCGCTCGGGATGAACCCTGCCGTATTCGTTGGCACGCAGCGCGATGTGATCGCCGTGGGACGCCACCGGCTCGAGCGAGCGCACGAGGTGCACGGAGGACCGGGGGACGAAGGCCGCGGCACCCGAGCCCCCCTGCGGCGGGTCGAATTCCTCCCATTCGTCGAGCGCCACGGCGAAGCGCGCCTTGACCGGACCGAAGCGGTAGGCGGGAACCCGCACGCTGCGGCCGGTGCCGGGCATCGTCACGGACTCGAGCAGTTCTCCCGTCACCGGATGCGTGTAGTGCGCCACCTCGAGGATCGTGGCCTCGAAGAGATCCTCCGAGCGGCGCTCGAAGCGCTGCACCGCGCCTGCCAGCACGCCGCAAAGCGGTGTCACTTCGCCGTCGATGACGGCGGAGCGCTGCGAGCGCAGCCAGCCGTGGACGAGTTTGCCGTCCGTGCGGCCGCGCATCCGCACGAAGGCCTCGAGCAGGGCCGGCCCGCCACGCAACCGCGCCGCCAGCTCGCGGACGGACGGCGTCGTGGTCGGGTCGGTCGCGGCGGGGAGCCGCCCCGCCGCGAGCCCGAGGGCAAGCGCCCCGCCGCCGAGAATCGTGCGCCGCCGCATCAGAACCTGAACGTCGCCGTCACGCCCACCTGCCGCTTGTGCGGCAGCACTGCCTCGGACGACGCCAGCTGGAAGAAGAACGGGTCCGCAGCGCTGTCGCTGTTGTACCGCGACGCTTCCAGGGTGTCGTCATCGAACAGGTTGTTGACGAAGGCCACGACTTCCCAACGGTCCCCGGTGAGGCCCGCGCGGAGGTTGGCGCGGAACTGTCCGGGCACGTAGGCGAAGTTCGCGATGCTGTCGTAGCGCTTGCCGATGTAGGTCAGGTCGGCGCGCGCGAACCAGCTTCGGCTGTCGGACAAGGCGCTGGAGTACTGGGCGTACGCCGCACCGCTGAGCTTCGGCACCAGCGGGAAATCGAAGCCCTTGGCATCGGTGATCCCGAGGAAGCGCAGCGGAACCGTCTCGTTCAGTGCCTTGGTGATCTCGGTGTCGGCGTAGGCGGCGCTGCCGCCCACGGTCCAGTTGTCACCGAGCCGGACCGCACCGTCGAGCTCGAGGCCGCGGCTGTTGCTGTCGCCGGCGGCGAACGGCACCACGTTGAAGTTCTCGCCCGCGGGCGCCGGCAGGTTGGTGATCACGCCGTCACCGTTCAGGTCCACCTGGACCGTGCGCACGCCCTGGCGCCCCACCCACTCGAGGTAGTAGAGCGAGGCGTTGAGGTACCAGCGCCCGTCCTCCGACCGGTGCTTGATGCCGATCTCGTAGTTTTCCACCTCGGCCTCGGGTGCCGAAGGGTTGACGCCGTTGGCGGAAGCGATCACCTGCTGCGCCGGCGTCAGCTGGAAGTAGGTGGCATAGCCCTGGGTCGGCTGGTTGCCCTTGGCGTAGTTCGCGTAGAGATTGGTGGCGTCGCTCAGCGCGTACTTCAGCAGCACGCGCGGCAGCGTCGCGGTGGTCTCGACGCTGAACCGGGTCGGCAGACCCACCCCCGTGGTCTGCAGGTCCTTCTGGCGCCGCGCCTCGACGCTGATGTCGAAGGCGTCGGTGACCCTGAACCCGATGCTGCCGAAGAGCGAGTCGGCCTGCGACGCGCTGCGCTGGGGCACCAGCGAGGCCGCGCCGGGCGTCGGGGTGCCGGTCGTGCCAAACAGCGCACCGTTGATGAAGGCACCGATCGTCTCGAAGGTCGTGTCGAGACGCGCGACGCCAACCATCCAGCTGAGTCGCTGATCGGCCGGCGAGGTCAGCCGCAGCTCGTAGGTATCCTGGGTCTGGTCGTTGGTCAGGTAAACCTGGTAGCGGTCCTCCGGAGCGAGTTCGAAGTCGCGCACCTGCTCGATGTTCTGCTCCTGGGTGCTGACGATCGCCGAGACCGTGTAGCCGCCGCCAAAGCTCCAGTCCGCCGACAATGAGCCGAGCTGGTGGTCGAGGATCAGCTTGTGTTCATCGAGCGGAATGAGCGGCAGGGTGCTCGCCGGCAGCGTCGTATTGATGCCGATCGGCCCGCTGGGTGCGCGCAGCTCGCCGCAATACACGCGGCGCGACTGCGCCAGCGTCATGCCCGCGGGCAGTCCGGCCGTCGGACGGGCCGTGAAGTTGGGGAAAGGGCCGCAGTTGTGGTCGGTGTAGCGCGCGATGAGCGTCGATGCCGCCGGCCCGTCCTCGTCGTGCCGGTCGCTCCAGCGCAGGCGCACGGAGAGGTTGTCGGTCGGCGTGAAGTTGAGCGTGCCCGCCACGTAGCGCTGGTCGGTCTCGCCGAGCCGCCCCCCGAAGGCGTTCTTGTAGAAACCGTCGAAGCTGCGGCCGTCGACGACGAGGCGACCGGACAGCTTGTCCTGCAGGATCGGGCCCTCGATCGCGCCGCTCAGCCGATAGTCGCCGTAGGAGCCGACCGTGGCGCTGACCTTGCCCTTCAGGTCGTTGCCCGGCGTGGTGGTGATGAGGCTGATCGCGCCGCCGAACGTGGCGCGGCCGAACAGCGCCGACTGCGGTCCCTTGATCACCTCGACCCGCGCGAGGTCCTCGGTGCCGATCCCCAGCGGGTTGCCGATGTACGGCACGCCGTCGACGAACACCGTGACGAGGTCCTTGCGGTTGTCACCCACCGGCGAGATCTGCGTCATGCCGCGGATGGAGAAGTCGCTCGCCGAGCGCGAGGAGCCGGCGTTCAGCGTGAGGCCCGGCGCGAATTTCGCGAGGTCGGCGAGCGAATCGGCGCCCCGCTCCTCGATCTGGTCGGCCGTGAAGGCCTGGATCGTGAGCGGAGCTTCCTGGATCGACTCCACCCGCTTGCGGGCCGTCACGACGACTTCCTCGATGCCCTCCGCGCCCGTTCCGGACTGCGCACCGGCGGCACCCGCAGCAGCCGCCAGCGCCAGGCCTACCGCAACCGACACCACGCTCTGATTGTTCATGCTGAATCCCCCCTGATTGCCATGGGATCCCCCGGATCCCGATATCGAATGTCCTGCGACTACTTCGCGGCGAATCGCCGCCGGTCGACCCGCAGAAGCTGCGGATCCTCGCGCTCCGCCCGCTGCCGGAACCCGTCGGGCAGTTCATCGACCGAGCGCAGCTTGTGCCCGCTCCAGATGCCGAGCATGTGTCCGGGGGCACTGCCCATCTGCATCCACTTGGGCCACGGGAAGACGTAGGCCCCGGAAACCTCGGTGGGCAGCCAGCGCTGCGACGGATCGTCGAACAGTTCAGCCCGCGTACCCTCGAAGCCGCCCTCGATGAAGGGCTTGGGCCAGGTCGCGGGCGGGACGCGGATGGTGTCGACCTTGACGTAGCCGCCCTCGCGCCGCAGCACGCGGTAGTCGCGGCGCGGCGGCTGGCCGAGGCGGTCGAGCGTCAGCGTACCCTCGGGGGAGCGGATCAGCCCGGGGTCCTCGGTCAGACGCATGGGGCCGATCGGCACGCGCTGGCCGCTCAGCGGATTGAGCACGGTGTCGACGAATTCGCCGCTGTCGAGGTCGCGTGGATACGACAGGTTGTGGCCGTGCATGAGGTAGCGGTTCTCGCCGATGAGTTCGTGCCGCGACAGCTCGATGCCCTCCCAGCGGACCACGGCCGCCGTGGGCGCATCGGGGGTCACGGCGAACATCATGAAGTGGTACCAGTGCAGGATGTCGTCGGCATCGCTGAGGCTGCGCTGCAGCCGCATCACCTGACGAAACTGCTCCACGGGATCGAGCTGGATGAAGCTCGAGGTCCAGCGCCCTGCCGCAGACACCGGAGCGCCCGCCGCAGCAGCGGGCGACGACGTGGCAACCCAGGGCGCCATGACGGCGGCGCCGAGCGCGCCGAGCACGTCCCTTCGACCCGGCTCCATCCGGCCGCGTGTTCCTTCGGACATCTGCGTTCCCCCCCTGAGGTGGCTGCAGGCGACGCCTGCACCCGGTCAAATGTCCGCGCCACGGGGGTCGCGCGACCACCACGCTGTCACGGACAGGACGGAAAATGTCGCGTAGTTGCGGTCGTGGAGTAGGATGAAGGCGTAAAGACGCTTTCGTGCCTGGGGGGTCTGGCATGAATCTCGAGCGCAGTTTGGGGCTGGCCAAGCCCGACGGGCGGCCGTGGTCGCCGCAGGCGATCCGGCTGTCGTTCTACCTGGGCGTGCCCGCCGGGTTGGCGGTCCTCTACACCCTGATGCGCGCGGGGCCGGCCGCGGTCCTGCCGATGCACCTCGCGCTGGGCATCCAGTTGCTGCTCATCTTTCCGGGCTGGTGGACCGCTCACCTGGTGGCGCGGTGTGCCTGGGTCGCGCTGCGCCCGTGGACTCCGCCGCTGTGGTTCCTGTGCCTCGTCGGTGCGGTCGGCCAGGCTCTGCTGCTCAGCCCTCTCTACAGATGGGCCTTCGGCTGGATCGGAACCACCGCGGGCGCGGGCCGGCTGTATGGCAACCCGCCCCTGCCGGAGTTCTCGATGATCTACGGACTCGAACTGGCGAGCGCCGTGGCGCCGGGCGCCATCGTGATGACCGCGATCACCTACGCCTACGACCGACTGCTGGGGTATCCGCGCCTGCGCTATGCGGCACCGGCTGCGCCTTCCGCGCCGGTGGCGCCGGGGGTGTCGCCACCGCCGCCACTGCCCCCGCTGGAGGCGTCGGCAGCCGCCGCGGCGCCGCAGATCCTCGAACGCTCACGGCTGCCCCGCGACTGCGAGATCTGGGCGCTGACGGCGGAAGAGCACTACGTCCGCATCCATTCGGACCGCGGCACGGATCTGGTGCGCTACCGCTTCGCCGACGCCCTCGAGGAGATGGGCGCCCTCGGGACCGGACTCCAGGTGCACCGCTCGTGGTGGGTCCGACCCGATCGGGTCCAGTCCTGGACCGACCGGGGACGCAGCCTCGAACTCCTGCTTCGGGACGGCACGCGCGTCCCGGTCAGCCTGGCGTTTCGTGCCGCCACCCTGGCGGCGCTGGCGGCTCTCAGCCCGCCACCTGGATCATCTTCGTAGCCGGCGTCGGCGCAGGCCAGCCGGCCTCGGCGCAGGTGCGCACGATCGCCTCGTTCGTGTCGAAGTAGACCTGCCAGTAGTGGTCGTTGTGGCAGTAGGGCCGCACGGCGATCACGGGGCCGACGAGGTTCATGTCGAGCAGGCTGACTTCGGGGGCCTTCTCGGTCGACACGTTCGGGATCTTCGCGACGGCGGCACGGAAGCGCTCGATGGCCTCCGTGGGGTTCACGCTGCCGGCGAGCTGGGCCGTGCGCTCGACGCGGCGCTCCGGCAGGGCGGTGAAGTTCTGGATGGTGTCGGCGAAGATCTTGCCGTTGCCGACCAGCGTCATGACGTTGTCGGGCGTGATGATCGTGGTGCCGAACAGGCCGAGCTCGTGCACGGTGCCCGTGATGCCGCCGATCTGCACGAAGTCGCCGACCTTGAACGGCCGCAGCACCAGCATGAACGCGCCCGCGGCGAAGTTGCCGAGCATGCCGCTCCAGGCCGCGCCGATCGCGACGCCGGCGCCGGCCAGCATCGCCGCGACCGAGGTGGTCTGGATGCCGAAGTAGCCGAGGATGCCGAGCACCAGCGCGATGTTCAGCGAGATCGCGACGATCGACCCCAGGTACTTGGTCAGCGTCGGGTCGACAGCGTTGCGGTTCATCGCCGCCTGCATCATCGACACGACCTTGCCGATCAGCCAGCGGCCCACGATCCAGAACGCGATGGCGGCCAGCACCTTGATCGCGAGGTCGGTGGCGGTCGTGCGCAGGAAATTCTCGATCGACGAAGCGTCCATGTTCCCCTCCGTAGGCGTCGTTGTTGTCAGGTGGCGAGGGCCCGGAATATACGGGCCCGGCGGGCTGCGGCGGACTGCCCCCAGGGGCAGCCGGGCCGGCTCAGCCTTCGGGCACGCCGGGCCAGAGCTCGGGCCGGTCGCCCGACTCGGCGCGCGCGATGTCCCACTCGATCAGGTTGATCTTCTCGCCGTCGGGGCCGCGGAAGGTCATCTCGCGCTGCTTGACGTGGCCGCGCACGCGCAGCGGCTGCGGCGGCGCGAGCACCGGCAGGCCGCGCCGCTGCGCCTCGGCGTACACCGGGTCGAGATCGTCGCAGTAGAAGACCATGCACAGCTCGCCGACGTTCGACGTGGTGTTGTTGCGCTGCAGGCGCGGCGGCTGCGGGTCGCGCACCTCGAACAGGCCGACCATGCCCCAGGAAGGCCGCCCCGGCGCCTTGAGGATGCAGGTGCGCGTGGTAATCGTGGCGGGCATGCCGATCAGCGCGTGCATCGTGCCGCCCTTGGCGACGCCTTCCATGTAGACCTCGGTGAGGCCGAGCACGGTGCCGTAGAACTCGCGGCTGGCGTCGAGGTCGGAGACCATCAGCGCGGCGCGGACCATCTGACTGACGTGGGGCATGGGGTTCAGCTCAGCAGTTGGCGCAGCCGGCCGTGCAACGGGCTGCTGCGGGGGAAGTGGGCGATCAGGTAGGCCATCTGGTCGAACAGCACCCGGCGGCCCTTCAGGAAGATGTACTCGGCGTAGGTCGGCGTGAACGGCACCGCGATCAGCTGCATCCGCGCCTGTTCGGGCGTGCGGTAGGCCTTGAAGTTGTTGCAGCGACGGCAGGCCGTGACGACGTTGTTCCAGGCGTCGCGGCCGCCCTGGCAGAACGGCCGCACGTGGTCGCGCGACAGCTCGCGCGGGGCGAAGCGCTGGCCGCAGTAGAGACAGAGGTAGCCGTCGCGCCGGAACAGCGTCTGGTTGTTGAGCGGCGGCACGTAGTCGTGGCGGGAGTGGCCGGGGTTGCCGGTGTGCCCGCGGGTGGCGACGATCGAGTTGACCTCGAGCACCGTGCGCTCGCCGGTGAGCGCGTTGGTGCCGCCCATCAGCCGGAAGATCGGCGTACCGCAGGTGTAGGCCACCTGGTCCTGGTGGTAGAGCCGGGCCGCTTCGCGGTAGTCGATCCACTCCAGCGGCATGCCGGACACGTCGGTGCGCAGCACGTGCTGGTGCAGCGAGACGCCTTCCGCGGGGTGCGCGACCACGCGGAATTCGTCGTCGATCCCGAGACCGCCCGCCTCCACGTCGATGCCGCTCATGCGCCTAGACTACGGCGGCACCGATGACGCTTCAACGTCGCCGGATGGCGAACACGCCGTCGCCCTCGGGCCGCGCGTCGAAGCCGGCCGCCGCGAGCCGCCGGATCACCTCCCGCGCGAGGTCGCGGCCGCGCGAACGGCTGTTGGGCGCCCCGGTCCAGTGGAACAGCCGGCCGCCGGGGCGCAGCACACGCGCCAGACCGGCGTAGAACGCGGCCGAGTACAGCTCGCCGGCGATGCCGAAGCGCGGGGGATCGTGCAGGATCGCGTCGAAGCCGCGCGCCGGCAGCTGCGGAAGTCGCGCGGCGACGTCGTCGGCGACCAGCGTCAGCGCGCCGCCTGCGGGCGGCGACCAGGGGTTGTGCTCGCGCAGCCAGCGCACCTCGGGACTCTTCTCGAAGGACAGCACGCTGGCGGCCCCGGCCTCGAGCGCGCAGGCGGCGAAGTAACCGAGTCCGCCGCAGGTGTCGAGGATCGCCGCGCCTGCAGGCCGCACGAGCGCGACCTTGCGGCGCGCGTCCTCGAGCGGCGAGACCGCTGCGGTCGGCAGCATCTTGATGCCGTCGATCTCGAAGGTCGGCGGCCCCCAGTCGGTGGGCACCAGCTTGACCAGCGCGGCGCCGTAGTACGCCAGCGGCTCGAAGGCCGTGCCGTTCCACGCATAGACGGTGCGCTCGCGGCAGGCTGCCATCCACGGGTAGGCCGTGCCGGCGAACGTCCATCCGGCGGGTGCGACGCCGGCCTCGACGGTGGTCCGGCCGAGGTCGAGCGAGCAGCGGCACCCCGCCGCGCCGGCCTCGAGCGCGGCGCGCAGCGCGCGATGCACGGCGGCGGTCAGCAGCGGCGCGCTCACGGCACGCGGCAGGCGACCTCGAACCGCTCCAGCGTCACGGGCATGTCCGGCGCCCACTGGCGGCCGAGCGGCGCCAGCGTGCGCGTGAAGTAGTCGCGGTGCACGCGCCGCCACTCCTCGAGCGGGCGCACCGGCTTGCCCTCGTACTGGCTGTCGTCGGCGGTGACCGCGTCGAAGGCCTTGGTCCGCAGCTGCGTCGTGCGCAGCACGGCGAGTGGCTTGCCGTCCGCATCCGCCATCACCGAGTAGCCGCCCTCGAACGGGCGCTGCGCCGGGTCGCGCTCGTAGACCCAGGGGGTCATCGCGGTCATCGTCTTCTCGCCGGACAGGATCAGCGCATTGATCCAGCCGGTGCTGCGCGGGTTGTCACCGAAGCGGCGCAGCCGCACCGGCTGGTCGGCCGGCATGCCGAGCTGGGCGGCGCAGGCGCGCCACGCGGCGAGCGGCGCGTCGGGCAGCCGCGCCGCCAGCGCCGCGCCGAGGTCCTCGACGATGGCCTGCTGGTAGATGCCGACCGCGTCCTTCGCGGCGGCGTCGAGCATCGCGCGCATCTCGGCCCAGCCGGCGGCGCCGGGGCAACCGGCGAAGCGCTCGCGCAGCGCGTAGCGCACGTACTGCACGCGCGCCGACTGGCGGCGCGCGTCCGCGGCCTTGCGCCAGTACTGCTCGGCGAGGCAGATGTCGGTGGGCGCGTAGGGTCGGCCGCGGGCGATGAAGGTCGCGAAGATGTACTGGGCCTGCACGTAGCCGGCGTCGGCGGCGATGCGCATCTGCTCGACCGCGCGCTCGTTCGAGTTCGAGTAGAAGAGCACGCGGGCGAGCTGGTAGCGCACGCGCATGTTGGCGGGCTCGGCAGCGACGGCCGCCTCGCAGGCCGCGATGGCCGCCGGGTAGTCGACCTGCTCCGCCGGCAGCCCGGGCGTGACCTTCTGCGGATCCTCCGGGTGCGCTGCGAGGCGGTCGCAGTCGGCGACGGGACCGGGCGCCACGGCACGCGTGGCCGCCGCCGTGGCAGCGGGCGCAGCGGGTACGGCGGCGCAGACCGCGAGCGCCAGGGCAACGACCGCCGCTGCGCGGAACCCCATTCGACTGCGGCATGTCCTCATGGGGCATATGGTACGGATGCGGGACGGCAAAGCGGTAGAATTCACCACAGCCAACCGTGGCCACACCGGAGCCCAGATGAACCGTCGCCCCATGCCCGTCGCCGCACTCTGCGCGGGGCTGCTCGCCATCGCGGGAACCGTGGCCGGGCCCGCGCGGGCCGCCGCACCGCCCGCGGTCTGGCCCGAGGCCGAGTTCTGCGGCCGTGCCCAGAACTACATCGCGGGCACGGGCCTGCGCAGCACCAGCCAGGTGCACGACGGCGCCGCATCGTTCGCGCGCGCCGCAGCCGCGGTGCAGCCGCTGACGGTCCACCAGTACACGACCTACGACGGCCCGGGCCGCAGCGGCGCCCGCACGATCTCCTGCAAGCTCATCGCAGCGGCGGCGATCCGCACGGCGCACGGCGAGGGCAGCGCGGGCCGCGAGGCGACCTGCGGCCAGGTCAACCGCAACACGCTCGAAGCCGTGCGCGGCGCGCTCTCGCCCGCGGAGCTGGCGCGCGCCACCTTCGGCAAGGCGCGCAAGGTCGTGATCGACGTCGACGCCACCGTGGCGGGCGCCGACGCGGCCTTCGAGCCCTACGAATTCGCCTCGGTCGACCGGCGCGGCGCGCTGCGCATCGTCGCCCGCGCCTGGACCGACGCGCCGCCTGGCGCACGTGGCAAGGCCGCCGAGTCGGCCACCACACGCCACCACTGCCAGTTCATCGCGCCCGACTACCTGCGGCGCCTGCTGACCGACCCGACCATCGTGCTGCCCGGCCCCGCACCGAAGAGGTGATCCTCATGAAGACCCTGCGCGCTCCCGTCGCCCTCGTCGTCGTCGCCGCCACGCTCGCGCTCGCCGGCTGCCAGACCATGGAGACGGCGACCACGAGCCCGGACTACCAGAAGACGCGGCGCGGCGCGGCCATCGGCGCCGCGGCCGGCGCGGTGATCGGCCTGCTGAGCAAGGGCGACAAGCTGCAGAACGCCATGATCGGCGCCTCGATCGGCGGGCTCGCCGGCGGCGCCATCGGCAACTACCAGGACCGCCAGGAGCGCAAGCTGCGCCAGCAGCTGGCCGGCACCGGTGTCGAGGTCCAGCGCGTCGGCGACAACATCACGCTGAACATGCCGGGCGGCGTCACGTTCGCGACCAACAGCGCCGACCTCAGCGCGCAGTTCTACCCGGTGCTCGACCAGGTCGCCGGCACGCTGGCCGAGTACAACCAGACGGTCATCGAGGTCGCCGGCCACACGGACTCCACCGGATCCGCGGCTTACAACAAGACGCTCTCGGAACGCCGTGCGGAGTCGGTGATCGCCTACATGCAGAGCCGCGGCGTGCAGCGGCAGCGCATGATCCCGGTCGGCGCCGGGCAGGATTACCCCGTGGCCAGCAACGACACGCCCGAGGGGCGGCAGCAGAACCGGCGCGTCGAGATCACGATCGTGCCGGTGCAGCAGAAGGCCGGCTGAACGCGCCTCAGCGCGCCAGCACCGCCAGCGTGGCGTGCAGCTGCGCGAGCCAGTCTCGCGCGCGCGGCGTGACGTGCACGGATTTCTCGCGCCGGTCCTCGCCGTCGCTGCGGCGGATCTCCACGTAGTCGAGGCGCGCGAGGTCGTCGATCAGCTTGCGGCAGGCCCGGTCACCGCCCAGTCCGTTGATTCGGTAGGTGAGCACCAGCAGGGAGATCGAGCACCGGTCGTTCTGCGCCGCGAGCAGGAGTGCCGGTGCGTAGCTGATATCTTTCATGCTAGCTATTGATGATCTGCATTTTTGACTTGTTTTTCCGTGCAAAACTGCACGCGCCCCTTTGTGCGGATTTTGCGACAACAAAATCCCATCGCCAAACTGTTTCAAGCCGCTTTCTGGGAAATTTTTCGCAAATTAACCCCTTGACGGACAAGACATCCCAAATCTTTGAGGTTCCGGCGGCGGGCAGCCCTGCGGCGACCGGCGGCCCCGGGGCGACTCGCGCGCGGCGACCGACCGGGGAAGACCCGGGGACGGTACGGCGCGGCATCGTCGCGATGTTCGTGGCCGTGGCCGCCTTCTCGTTCATGGACGCGCTGCTCAAGACCTTCGCGGCGCACTACCCGCCGATGCAGGTCACGGCGATGCGCGCGCTGTCGTCGCTGCCGTTCCTGCTGCTGCCCCTGTGGTGGGCCGGCCGCCTGCACGAGATCCGTCCGACGCGACCGGGGCTGCACCTGCTGCGCGGCCTGCTCGGCGTGGCGATGCTGTTCACCTTCGTCTGGGCGGTTCGCGAGGCCTCGCTGGCCGGCGTATACGCGGTCTACATGGCCGCGCCGCTGCTGATCGTCGCGCTCGCGGTGCTGCTGCTCGGCGAGCGGCCGACCGCGGGCCTGTGGGTCGCGGTGCTGGTCGGCATGGCGGGCGTGCTGGTGATCCTGCGTCCGGCCGCCGGCGGGCTGCCGCTGTGGGCCGGCCTGGTCGCCGCGGTCTCGGCGCTGTGCTACGCGCTGGCGGCGGTGACGGCGCGGCTGGCGCTGCGCACCGACCGCCCGGCCTCGCTGGTGACGTCCTTCCTGCTGGTCGCCGGCGTGGTGTCGACGGCCATCGCCGCGCCCGGTTGGGTGGCGCTGCGCCCGGAGCACCTCGCACTCGTGGCCGCGACCGGCGCGCTCGGGGCGATCGGCCAGCACTACATCACCGAGGCGTTCCGCCACGCCCCCGCCTCAACGGTCGCGCCGATCGAGTACAGCGCGCTGCTGTGGGGCGTCGGCATCGACTGGGTGTTCTGGGCCGCGATCCCCACCGCGAACATGATGCTCGGCGCGGCGCTGGTGGTCGCGGCAGGGCTCTACGTGATCTGGCGGGAACGCGGACCGGCAGGGACAATCGCCGGATGATCCCCCTCGTTCCCGCACCGCGGCCGTGAGCGACGCCGGCCACGCGGGCCTGTACCTGCGGCTCACCGCCGTGGCGGCGCTGTGGGGCGGCACCTTCGTCGCGGGTCGCGTGGCGGCTCCCGTGCTGCCGCACTTCACGCTGGCGGCGCTGCGTTTCTGGGTGGGCTTCGCGATCCTGGCCGCGGTGCTGCGCGTGGTCGAGGGCGGCTGGCCGCGGCTACGGCCGCGCGACCTGGTCAGCACGGCATTGCTGGCCGCCACCGGGCTGGTCGCCTACAACCTGTTCTTCCTCGGCGCGCTGGAGCGGATCCCCGCGAGCCGGACGGCGCTGGTGGTGGCGCTCAATCCCATCCTGACGGCGATCGGGATGGCGCTGGTGTTCCGCGAGTCGCTGCCGCTCCACCGCTGGTGCGGGATCGCGCTGGCGCTGTTCGGTGTGACGCTGGTGCTGTCGCGGGGCGAACCGGCGGCCCTGCTGCAGCGGGTGGGCGCAGGCGAGTGGCTGATGTTCGGCGGCGCGCTGTCCTGGGCGGCCTACACGATCGTCGGACGCTACGCACTCGCGGGCCCGGCGGCGCCGTCGCCGCTCGCCACCACCGCGGTCAGCACGCTGTGGGGCGCGGCGATGCTGACGCTGGGCATGCCCGCCGAATGGGCGGACTGGCGCCTCGCCGACCTGACGCCGGCAGTCGGCGGCTCGATCTTCTACCTGGGGGCCGGCGGCACGGCACTGGCGTTCGTCTGGTACGCCCGCGGAGTGAAGGTGCTCGGACCGGCGCGCACGGCCGTGTTCAACAACCTGGTGCCGGTGTTCGGCGTGCTGGCGGGGGCGCTGCTGCTCGACGAACCGCTGGCCGCATCGCTGCTGCTCGGCGGAGTCATTGCGGTAGCCGGCGTCAGCCTCACCAACTGGAGCGGTCGGCCGCGGGCACGCTCCGGCGGCGAGTGACTCAAATCAGCCACTTACACACACTCGCGCAGAAAGCATGTCACCTGTTTGTCATAACCGCAGCGCCCGACGGCGCTCAAAAATTGCAAGTGACTGTTTCGATTGAAAATAGTGTGATTTGGCTATTTCTTGACCAGGCCAACGCGAATCCGTGGATTTCCCGCGGATTCTCGATGCTGGAGCGGTTTCATCCACAAGCTTATCCACAGACTCTGTGGACAAGGACGCGGCCGTGACGACGACCCTCTGGCGGGTCGCGATCGACACGCCGCTGCGCCGGCTGTTCGACTATCTGCCGCTGGAGCAGGATGGCGCGCCGGTCCCGGGAGTGCCGGGCATGCGGGTCCGCGTGCCTTTCGGTCGCCGATCAGTCGTGGGCGTAATTGTATCACTGGAGAGTGAATCAACGGCTCCCGAAGGTCGATTGCGTCGCGCTTCGGCCATGATCGACGCGCAGCCCGTTTTCGACCCGGCCCTTCTGGCGCTGCTGACGTGGGCCGCCGACTACTACCATCACGCCCCCGGGGAGGTGATCGCGGCCGCCCTGCCGCGTCTCGCCCGCGAGGGCGCACCGCGCACCGCCCTGACCGAGTGGTGGCTCGCCACCGCGGCCGGCCGTGCGCAGCACGCCGCAGGCGAACCCCGACGCGCGCCGCGGCAGCGCGAGCTGCTCGGGCGCCTGGCGGCGGCGGCAACGGGCTGCGCCGCGACGGAACTCGACGCCGCGAGTCCGGGCTGGCGCGAGGCGGCACGGGCTCTGGCCGGCCGCGGCTGGGCGCTCGCGCAGCAGCAGCCGGAACCCGGGATGACCGCTGCCGCGGCGCCGACCGACGCCGGGCCCGACGCCGGGCGGGCTGCGACACCCGCCGGGCCGCTGGCCGGTGGAGTCGGGCCTGCACCGGAACTCGCCGCGCAGCAGCAGTCGGCGGTGGATGCCGTGGTGGCAGCGGGCGATCGTTTCCATGCCTGGCTGCTGCATGGCATCACCGGCAGCGGCAAGACCGAGGTCTACCTGCGCCTCGCGCAGCGCCAGCTCGAGCGCGGCCGGCGGGTGCTGGTGCTCGTGCCCGAGATCGGCCTCACCCCGCAGCTGGTGGCGCGGTTCGCCGCGCGCTTTCCGACGGTGCCGCGCGCCGTACTGCACTCCGGGCTCACCGATACGCAGCGGCTGGCGGCCTGGCGCGAGGTCATCGACGGCCATGCGCGGCTCGTGCTCGGCACCCGCTCGGCAGTTTTCGCGCCCGTGCCCGATCTCGGGCTGATCGTCGTCGACGAGGAGCACGACGCGTCGTTCAAGCAGCACGACGGCGGCTTCCGCTACTCGGCACGGGACCTCGCCGTGGTGCGGGCCCAGGCGCTGGGCGTGCCGGTCGTGCTCGGCTCGGCGACCCCCTCGCTGGAATCGCTGCACAACGCGCTGGCCGGCCGCTACACGCGGCTGTCGCTGCCGCGCCGGGCCGCGCACGCACAGCCGCCGCGGCTGCGGCTGATCGACCTGCGCGGCGAATCGGTGCACGCCGGACTGTCGTCGACCGCGGTCGGTGCGATCGAGCGACACCTCGCCGACGCGGGCCAGGTGCTGGTCTAGATCAACCGGCGCGGCTATGCGCCGACGCTCGCCTGCACGGCCTGCGGCTGGGTCGCACCCTGCGCCGACTGCGACGCGCGCATGACGGTGCACCTGTCGGCCGGGCGGCTGCGCTGCCACCACTGCGGCGCGGACCGGCCGCTGCCGAACCAGTGCCCCCAGTGCGGCTATGCGGTGAGGCCGGTGGGCCAGGGCACCGAGCGCGTCGAGGCGTCGCTGGCCGAGACCTTCGCGGGCGTGCCGATCGCCCGGCTGGACCGCGACGTGGTGCGCCACGCCGCGGAACTCGAGGCCGTCGTCGACCGGGTCGCAAGCGGCGCGGCGCGCATCCTGGTCGGCACGCAGATGGTCACCAAGGGCCACGATTTCCCGAACGTCACGCTGGTCGTCGTGCTGAACGCCGACCACGGGCTGTTCAGCACCGATTTCCGGGCCGCCGAGCGCCTGGCGCAGACGATCGTGCAGGTCGCGGGCCGCGCGGGCCGCGGCGACCGGCCGGGCGAGGTGCTGATCCAGACCGAGTACCCGGAGCACCCGCTGCTGGCCGGGCTGCTCGCCGAGGGGTTCGACGGTTTTGCGGAGCGCGCGCTCGAGGAGCGGCGCAGTGCCGGCTGGCCGCCCTTCTCCCGACTCGCCGCGCTGCGCGCCTCGGCCACCACCGCCGAGGCCACTCTCGAGTTCCTCGCGGCCGCCCGCCGGGCGGCCGGCCACGTGCCGGCAGCGCTGCGGCTGCTCGGGCCGGCGCCGGCGGCGCTCGCGCGTCGCGCCGGCCGCCACCACGCCCAGCTGCTGGTCGAGAGCACGGAGCGGGCCGTGCTGCACCGCTTCCTCGACCGCTGGCTGCCGACCGTCGAGGCGCTGCCCGAGGCACGCCGCACGCGCTGGGCACTGGACGTCGACCCGCTGGAGCTGTTCTGACGCCCCGGGCGCGCCGCGCTAGAATCCGCGCCTCCGCCGTCCCCCCAGGTCCCCACGTTGAAGACCGAGCTCTGCCAGCTCCTCCTCGAGGCGCTCAAGTCCCTGGAAGGCAGCCTGCTGCCGGGCCCCGCCGACCCCGCCGCGGTGGCCGTCGAGCGCACGCGCGATCCGCTGCACGGTGACTTCGCGACGAACGTCGCCATGCGCCTCGCCAAGGCGGCGCGCCGCAGCCCGCGCGAGCTCGCCGAGGCCATCGTCGCCGCACTGCCCGCGGACCCGCGCGTCACGCGCGCCGAGGTGGCCGGTGCCGGCTTCATCAACTTCTTCGTCGCCCGGGACTTCTACCTGCGCGAACTGGTGCGTGCGCACGAACTCGGCGCCGCCTACGGCAGCACCACCCGCAGCGAGCCGCAGCGCGTGCTGCTCGAGTTCGTCTCGGCCAACCCCACGGGGCCCATGCACGTCGGCCACGGCCGGCAGGCCGCCTACGGCGACGCGCTGGGCAACCTGCTCGACGCCGCCGGCCACGACGTGTTCCGCGAGTACTACATCAACGACGCCGGTCGGCAGATGGACATCCTCGCGGCGAGCGTGTGGCTGCGCTACCTCGAGGCCTGCGGCGAGGAGCTGCCCTTCCCGCAGAACGGCTACCGCGCCGACTACATCCGCCCCGTCGCCGCGGGGCTGCGCGCCGAGGCGGGCGACACGCTGCGCCACCCGGCTGGCGACGTGCTGGCCGACCTGCCGCCGGACGCGCCGGCGGGCGACAAGGACGCCTACGTCGACGCCGTCATCGCGCGCGCCCGCGCGCTGCTCGGGCCCGCCGGCTGGCAGCGCGTGCTGCAGTTCGGCCTCGACGCCATGCTGCGGGAGATCCGCGACGACCTCGACGGCTTCGGCGTGCGGTTCGACCGCTGGACCAGCGAGCGCGAGTTCAACGACAGCGGCGCGATCGACCGCGCGCTGGAGCGGCTGCGCGAGCGCGGGCTGCTCTACGCCAAGGACGGCGCGCAGTGGTTCCGCGCCACGCAGTTCGGCGACGACGAGGATCGCGTCGTGGTGCGCGAGAACGGCGTCAAGACCTACTTCGCCTCCGACATCGCCTACCACCTCGACAAGCGCGAGCGCGGCTACGACGTGCTGATCGACGTGCTCGGCGCCGACCACCACGGCTACGTCGCGCGCGTGCGCGGCGGCCTGCAGGCCTTCGGCCACCCCGGCGACTGCCTCGAGGTCTGCCTGATCCAGCTCGTGAGCCTCTACCGCGCCGGCGTCAAGCTGTCGATGGGCAAGCGCGAGGGGAACTTCGTCACCCTGCGCCAGCTGCGCGAGGAAGTGGGCAACGACGCCTGCCGCATCTTCTACCTCATGCGCAGCAACGACCAGCCGCTCGATTTCGACCTGGAACTGGCGAAGTCGCGCTCCAGCGAGAACCCCGTGTTCTACGTGCAGTACGCGCACGCACGGGTCTGCAGCGTGCTGAAGGAACTCGCCGCGCGGGGCATGGCCTACGACCCGGCGCAGGCGGCGCGGCAGGTGCTCGAGCGCGGCGACGAACTGCTGGCGGGCGACCACGCGCAGGCCATGCTGGCCGGCCTGTCGAAGTACCCCGAGACCATCCAGCAGGCCGCAGCGAACCGCGCACCCCACGCGCTCGTGCACTACCTGCGCGAGCTCGCCAACGCGCTGCACACCTTCTACAACGCCGAGCGCGTGCTGGTGCCCGAGGACGACGTACGCCACGCCCGGGTCTACCTGCTGACGGGCGTGCAGCAGGTGCTGAGGAACGGTCTCGCCGTGCTCGGCGCGTCCGCACCGGAGACCATGTGAGCCGTCCGGTCGTCCGCGACTACAAGCGCAGCCGCGGCGGCCGCGGCATCGAGTTCGCACGCTGGCGGGAGTTCGCGCTCGGGCTCGGCATCGGGCTCGGCGTGGCGCTCGTGCTCTTCGCCTACCAGCGCAACGCCTTCCAGAAGGCCATGGCGGGAGCCGCAGGCGAGTCGGCGCCCGCGCCATCGCGGCGCGCGGCGCGCGGCGCGGCGGCCGAGCCGGACGCGGTCGAGGACGTCGCGACGCCCCAGTACGACTTCTACGACATGCTGCCGAAGTTCGAGGTGGTCGTGCCGGAGAAGGAAGGCGAGGTGCGCCGCGACCTGCCCAGCACGCCGATCGAGCGGCCGGGCGTCTACGTGCTGCAGGCCGGCTCCTACCGCAAGCGCGAGGACGCGATGCGGGTCGAGAAGCAGCTGTCGGTGCTCGGCGTGCAGGCGAACGTGCAGCGCGTGGCGGTCGACGCGGACGAATGGCACCGCGTGCGCATCGGCCCGCTGACGGACCTCGCCGAGGTCAACCGGCTTCGCCGCACGCTGCGCGGGGCCGGGCTCGAGCCGCTGGTGATCCGCGTCGGCGACTGAGGCCGGCGTTCAGCCCTCGGCGTCGTCGCCGACGCTGCGGAAGTCGACGCCGAGCGAGCGGAGCTTGCGGTACAGGTGCGTCCGCTCCATGCCGACGCGCTTGGCGAGCTGCCCCACCTTGCCCTGGCAGAGCAGCAGCTGCTGCTGCAGGTACGCCCGCTCGAACTGCTCGCGCGCCTCGCGCAGGCTCAGCGCGAGCAGGTCCTGCTTGACGAACGGCTCGGCGGCCGGCGCCGCGTGGGCCAGCTCGCGCTCGACCTCCTCGAGGCCGACCTCTTCAGGGCCGCCCTGCACCAGCAGCCGCTGCACCAGCGTGCGCAGCTCGCGGACGTTGTCGGGCCACGGATAGTTGCGCAGGCGGTTCTGCGCCGCGACGCTGAAGCGGCGGAACGGCAGGCCCTCGGAATCGACCAGTCGATCGACGTGGCTGCGCAGCAGCTCGGGAACGTCCTCGGCGTAGTCGCGCAGCGGCGGAACGCGCACGACGAGACCGTTCAGCAGGGCCAGCAGGTCGCGGCGAAACGCGCTGCCACCCGGCGCGCCCGCGCGGTTCTCGATCCCGGGCTGGGCCGAGGACACGACCCGCGCCGCCAGGCGCAGCGGCTGCGACTCGCCGATGCGCGCGAAGCTGCCCGATTCCAGGACGCCGAGCAGCGCGCGCTGCGCCGCGGGCGGCAGGTCCTCGATCTCGTTGATGAACAGCGTGCCCTCGCCGGCCTGCTCGAGCAGGCCGGGGGACGGGTCGCCAGGGCGGCCGAACAGCAGCAGTTCCGCGTCGATGTCGCGCAGCGAGCTGGCGACCAGCGTGACGAACGGCTTGCCGGCGCGGGGGCCGGACTCGTGCAGGAACCGCGCGTACACCTCGCGGCCCGTGCCGTGCTCGCCGACGAGCAGCACCGGGGTGGGGACGCCGGCGATCTGCTGCAGGTGGCCGCGCAGCTGCTGGATGACGCGGCTCTTGCCGACCGGCGCGGCGGCGGCGGACGCCAGCAGGCGGCCCGACGCGCGGCGCTTGCGGCCCGCCTCCAGCGCCTTCTCGACGGTGCGCAGCAGCTTGGCGAGGGACAGCGGCTTCTCGACGAAGTCCACGGCACCGAGCCGGGTCGCCTCGACCGCCGTCTCGACGGTGCCGTGCCCGGACATCATGACGACGGGGCAGCCGTCGGTCATGGTCGCCGACCACTCGCGCAGCAGCGTGATGCCGTCGACGTCAGGCATCCAGATGTCGAGCAGCACGAGGTCGGGCGCGTGGCGCACGCGCGCCGCACGCGCCTGCGCGGCGTCGGCGGCGACCTCCACCTCGTAGCCCTCCTCCGAGAGGATCTCCCGCAGGAGTCCGCGGATGTCGGCCTCGTCGTCGACGACGAGAATTCGCGCTGCGCTCATGCCATCTCCCTCCTCTGGACGGAACGGCGTTCCCGGGAGGCGGCGACACGGGAACGATCCTTCAGGGGCAACATAACACGGACGCGGGCGCCGCCCCCGGGTCGGTTGTCGGCCTCGATGCGGCCGCCGTGCTCCTCGACGATCTTCTTGACGATGGCGAGCCCGAGTCCGGTGCCGCGCGTCTTGCTGGTCACGTAGGGATCGAAGATCCGGCCCAGCAGCTCCGGCTGGAAGCCAGGGCCGTTGTCGCTGACCGTCAGCACGGCGGCGGGATGCCCGTCGAACTCCGCCAGTTCGGTGGCGAGCTCGATGCGGCCCGGGCGCGTGGATTCGAGCGCCTCGAGCGCATTGGTGACGAGATTGTTGACGACCTGCCGGACGCGCCCGCGGTCGGCCTCCAGGCCCTCGAGGCGCGGGTCGATCGCCGTGGCGATCTCGACGCCCTGGTCCTGGGAACGGTAGAGGTCGGCAACCTCCGACACGAGCTGGTTGAGGCTGAAACGCGCCACCTGCATGTCGGGCGCACGCGCGTACTCGCTGAAGGCGTTGACCATCTGCTTCATCGCCTCGACCTGCTGCACGATCGTGTGCGTGGAACGATCGAGCAGCTCGGCGTCGTCGGCGGCGAGGCTGCCCGCCAGCCGCCGCCGCAACCGCTCGGCCGACAGCTGGATCGGCGTCAGGGGATTGCGGATCTCGTGCGCCAGCCGCCGCGCGACCTCGCCCCAGGCCGCATCGCGCTGCGCCTGCAGCAGCTGGGTGATCTCGTCGAACACGATCACGTAGCCGGCCCGGTCGCCGGCGCCGCCGCCCGACAGCGGCACGCAGGCGCAGGCGAGCACACGGGGCGGCTTGCCGGCCGCGCCCGGCAGCTCCAGCTGCTCGCGCCACTCCTCGCGGCCCGCGGCGAAGCGTGCCCGCAGTTCGTCCGTGAACTGGCGCAGCCAGCCGTCGTCGGTCGCCACGTCCGCGAGGAGCCGGTCGGCGTTGGCGGCGAGGTCGGCGCCGAGGATCGAGCCGGCCGCGGCATTGGCCAGCCGCAGCGTGAGCTGGCGGTCCAGCACGACGACGCCCGACGACAGGCGCGCGAGGATGATCGCCAGCCGCTCGCGCTCGGCCTCCACCGCCTCCCGGCTGCGCTCGGTTTCCTCGCGGGCGCGGCGCAGCCGCTTGGTCATGTCGTTGAACGACTGCACCAGGAACCCCATCTCGTCGCGCGAGGTCAGCGGCAGCCGCGTCGCGAGGTCGCCCTTCGCGACCGCGCGCGTGCCGGCCATCAGGTCCTGCACGGGCTTGAACAGCTGCTCGGCCGAGAAGATCGCGCCGTAGATCGCCGCGAGCATGGTCACGAGCAGCACCAGGGTGAGGGTCAGCCGGAAGCTGTACTTGAGCGGCTCGCGCAGCGCCGCGAGGTCGCCGTACTGCGAGTAGGAGCGCTGCACGGCGTCGGTGAGCTCGGCGAGCTGCCGCGGCACCTCGTGGATCGCGATGACGTAGCGCGCGTCCGGGTAGGTCACGGCGACGGGCAGCGGCGCCGCGGTGCGGATCAGGTAGCGGCCCTCCGCCACCGGCTCGAGGCTCACGTAGGTGCGCCCGGAGCGGACCTGGCGGACGAGATCGGGGGGCGGCCGCTCCGGGAGTGCCTCGGGCACGGTGCTGCTGCTCGCGCCGAGCACGCGCTCGAACTCGCCGTACAGGAGGATCTCGACCGCGCCCGAGTCGCGCCGCTCGGCGTCGAGCGCGAGCATCGCCTCACCCGGCGTCAGCCCCGCGATCCGCTCCGCCAGCCGCTCGGTGCGCGCGCCGTACTCGCGCGTGCGCAGGTCCAGCGCCGAGCGCGACAGCACCACGGCGTCGTTCAGCCCCTGCTTGATCTCCACCCGGAACCAGCTGTCGATGCCGCGGTTGAGGAACTCCAGCGAGAACAGGTAGACGATGACCAGCGGCAGCGCGACGAGCGCACCGAACACCAGCACCGTGCGCGCGGTCAGCCGGGAACCCGGGACGGCGCTGCGGTAATCGGCCACGAGCTGCAGCACCTTGCGCGCGAGCAGCACGGTGAGCACGGCCACCGCCAGCACTCCGGTGAGCAGGATCCACGGTTGCAGGCGACCGAACTGCGCGGAGTTCTGCGCCGACAGCGACAGCGCGAACAGCGCGCCGATGACGAGGACGGTCCAGACGACGATCAGGCCCAGCGTCCGGTAGCGCTTCAGCGCGGCAGCGACCATGCGTACCACTCGGTCTGGCGGCTCCAGCCGTCGCTCCAGAACACGATCACGCGCAGCGCGTCGGTGAGGCGGCCCCGCCGCACGCCAGCGCGCACCCGTACCTCGTAGTCGCCGTCGTCCGGCACCTGCGACGCCACCAGTATCGGCCAGCCGTCGACGGTGCCGAGCGCCCCCAGGGCTTCCTCCAGCGTGGCGAAAGAGGTCTGCCCGGCGCCCTGGCCGCCGCCGGCCGCACCCGGCGGCAGATCGCGGACCACGTAGCGCTCGGTGACCGTGTGGTAGCTGAGTTCGCGTCGCAGGCGCAGCCCCACGATGCCCTCGTCGACCCACCAGCGGCGGGCGCGCGAGACCTCGACCTCGAGTTCATAGGTCAGCGATACGCCGTCGCGCAGCGCGGCGACGGTCTGCTCACCCGCGGGATAGCGCACCCGCGCGTGCAGCTCGTAGACGCCGCGGTCGAGGCTGACGAAGGCCGACTCGATCTCGAGGACGCCGTCGAGGGCGTCCTGCGCGAACAGTGGCGCGGCCGCCAGCAGGAGCAGCAGCCCGAGCATGCAGGCGCGCGCGCGGCACAGCAGCCGCGCCAGGCGCGCCGCGATGTACTGCGGACCGGGCCGCTCGCCGCTCGTCCTCATGCCTCGGGCCCCCCGCGCCCCAGGCAAGCATAATAGAAGCCGTCGGTCCCCGCCGCGCCCGGCAGCAGCTGCACGCCAGCCTGCTGGCGCAGCGCCCCGGGCGGCAGTTCAACCGACGCCGGCCACGGCAGCACGCGCGCCTGCGGCTCGCGCTCGAGCAGGCCGAGCACCTGGCGCTCGTTCTCCTCCGGCAGCAGGGAGCAGGTGGAGTACACGAGCCGCCCGCCGGGTGCGAGCCGGGCGAACGCCTGCTGGAGGATCCGCCGCTGCAGCTCCACGAGCGGAGCGACGTCCTCGGCGCGCCGCAGCAGCTTGATGTCCGGATGCCGCCGGATGACGCCCGTCGAGGAACAGGGCGCGTCGACGAGGATCCGATCGAACGGCGCCTCGTCGGCCAGCGCGCCGGGCAGCGACAGGTCGGCCACGCGACAGCGTGCCGTGCGGCCGAGGCGCAGCAGCGTCTCGCGCACCCGAACGAGCCGCTCGGCATCGACGTCCACGGCGAGCACGTCGAGCTCGCCACCGAGTTCGAGGATGTGACCGGTCTTGCCGCCGGGCGCGGCGCAGGCGTCCAGCACGCGCTGCCCGGGGCGCGGGTCCAGCAGGGCGGCGGCAAGCTGCGCACCGGCGTCCTGCACCGACACGCGTCCCTCGCGGAATCCCGGGAGGCCGCCGACCGGCGCCGCGTGGTCGAGCACCACGGCCCCGGGCCGCCACGGCACGGGTTCGCCCGCCCGACCGCAGGCCGCGAGCTCCTCCAGCCAGGGACCGACCCCGCCGCCGCGGGACAGATCGACGCGCAGCACCATCGGCGGATGGGCGTTGGCGGCCGCGAGCACCGCCTCGTACGCGTCGGGCCAGGCGGCGGCGAGGCGCTCGACGAGCCAGGCCGGGTGCGCACTGCGGCGCGCGGGATCGGCGTCGCCCTCGGCGAGCCGCGCACCGCGCTCGGCCACGAACCGGCGCAGCACAGCGTTCACGAACCCGGTGGCGCGCGCGAAACCGAGCTCGCGCGCGGCATCGACGGCGAGGTGCACGGCGACCTCGGGCGCGCCGCGCGAATACTCGATCTGGTGCGCCGCGGTGACCAGCAGTGCCCGCAGCAACGGCTCGACCTCGCCGACGGGCCGCGCCACGACCGCGGCGACCACCGGCGCGAGGCGCAGGTACCAGCGCAGCGTGCCGAGCGCGATCGCGCGCACCGCGGCGCGGTCCGGGCGCTCCTCGAGCAGCGCCGCGGCGGCGTCGGCCGAGCGCCCCTCGTGCGCCACCTCGCTGACCCCGCGTGCCGCCTGCGCGAGCGTCGAGGCACCGGGCGCGAGACGCGACCTCATCCGAGCACCCGCCCGTCGAGCGCGAGGCCGTTGGCGAACTCGCGCGCCGTCACGGCGCGACGGCCCGCACGCTGCAGCCGCGCCAGCCCGAGGCAGCCTTCGCCGCAGGCGACCACCAGCGCGCCGTCCCGCAGGCCCAGCACGGTGCCGGGCGCGACGCCCGGCGGGCGGGCGGCGTCGGCGTCGGCCATCGGCCGGGCCTCGTGCAGCCGCAGCTGCTCGCCGTCGAGCGCGGTCTCGGCGACCGGCCACGGCTGGTATGCGCGGATCCGCCGGTCGATGAGCGTCGCCGCCTCGTTCCAGTCGATGCGCGCCTCCGCCTTGTCGATCTTGGGCGCATAGGTGGCGCCCTCGGCGGGCTGCGGGCGCGGCCGGATCGCGCCGGACTCCAGCCCCGCGATCGCCTCGAGCAGCGCCTCGGCCCCGAGCGTCGCCAGCGCGTCGTGCAGCGTCGCCGACGTGTCGGCGGGCCCGATCGGCCAAGGCCGCTCGAGCAGCATCGGACCGGTATCGAGCCCCGCGTCCATCAGCATGATCGTGACTCCCGTGAGCGCGTCGCCGGCGAGCAGCGCGCGCTGGATCGGCGCCGCACCGCGCCAGCGCGGCAGCAGCGAGCCATGGATGTTCAGGCAGCCCCGCGCCGGGATCGCCAGCGCCTCGCGCGGCAGGATCAGGCCGTAGGCCACGACCACCAGCAGTTCGGGCGCCCAGCCGCGCAGCGCGGCGCGGCCCGCCTCGGTGCGCAGCGTGACCGGCTGGTCCACCGGGATCCCGGCCGCCACGGCGAACTGTTTCACGGGACTCGCCTCGAGGCGTCGGCCACGCCCCGCCGGTCGATCGGGCTGGGTCAGGACGCCGACGAGTTCGTGGGACGAGGCACGCAGCGCGGCGAGCGCCGGCACGGCGAACTCCGGCGTGCCGGCAAAGGCGAT
>JBIIDW010000065.1:0-8109 GCA_044238215.1 Steroidobacteraceae bacterium | reverse complement strand
GAGGCCGATGCCGGTGTCGCGGACGGTGAATCGGAGCAGGACGGATTCGGCCGCGCGACTTTCCACCCGCACCATGACGACGACCTCGCCGTGGTCGGTGAACTTGATCGCGTTGTTGGCGTAGTTGACGAGGATCTGGCCGAGGCGCAGCGGGTCGCCCACCAACGACCGGGGCACGTCGGCGGCAACGTCGAACACGAGCTCGAGACCGCGCTGCACGGCCTTGTCGGCGACCAGGTTCGCGAGCTGCGACATCACGGCGTCGAGCCGGAATTCCGCATGCTCCACGGTCATCATGCCGGCCTCGATCTTCGAGAGGTCGAGGATGTCGTTGATCAGTCCCAGCAGGTGCTGGCCGGCGCGCTGGATGTTGTCGACGTAGTCGTGCTGGCGGCGGTCGAGTCCGGAACGCATCGCGAGGTGGCTCATGCCGATGATGGCGTTGAGCGGCGTGCGGATCTCGTGGCTCATGTTGGCCAGGAAGTCCGACTTTACCCGCGCCATCTCCTCGGCACGGTCGCGCGCTGCGCGCAGTTCGGCATTGAGGCTGGCCATCTCGCCGGACGCCAGGGTCTGGGAGTGCTCGAGCAGGTAGCGGTCCCGATCGGCCTCGGCGTAGGCACGGCTGATGCCCTGCAGCAGCGCCGTCCAGCGCGTCGCGTCGGGCGGGCTGCCGTGGTCGACCCCCAGCCGGCGCAGCTGACGCCGCAGCAGAGTGTGCAGCGCAGGTGGCGCGTCCGCCGGTTCGGCCGCTGGATCGGTCGTCACGCCGCGACCTCGTACAGTGCGGTGACGGTCATGGTCTGGTTGTGCAGGCGACTCTCGCAGCCGCCCGCGGGCGAGATCTCGCCGTAGGAGTAGAAGCCGATCTGCGCACTGCCCTCGGGAAGCCCGTCCAGCGCGGACTCGAGTTCCTCATCGGTGTGCTCGCCGAGCACCATGCGCCGTCCGACGCAGCTGACCGACAGCACCAGCGTCGGCTCGGCGGCGGGGAGGGCGCCCGCGCCTGCCAGTGCGCTGGCCGTGGCGCGCTCGGCGCTGTCGACGAGGTGGAGCGGGTTCGCACGCATCAGGCGGGCGACGCCGCCCTCCGGGATGTCGCCGGCGAAGGTCAGGGTCTGCGCCTGCTCGTCGATCCCCAGTATCGTGCGCACCAGGGACTCGCTGGCGCCCTCGGTCTCGCGCACCGACAACGGAAAGCGCAGGGCGGCGCCGGGCAGGCCGGCGGCGAGCTCGCCGAGGTAAGAGCGATAGAGCTGCAGGGCCGGCTTGCCATCGAGTTCGTAGAGCACCTGGCCCTCCGCCCGCGTGATCCGGCGCTCGGGTCCGAAGTCTGACCAGCCACCCGCGCTGCCGAGGCCGACGCGCAGCGACGGCCCGTACAGCCCCACGGCGACCACGGCGCGCGAGCGCCTCCCGTCGCCATCCAGCACCCATGTCTCGCGGAACCTCGCCGCGTCGCCGGCCAGGCCGCCCGACACGGCGACGCCCGCGGGCAGGTGGGCATTGAGGCCGGCGACCAGCGCGGTGCCGTTGACGTGGATGCCGTCGGACAGCACGAGCACCGCGCGCAGGTCGCCGCCGGCGAGCTGCGCCGCGAGCCGGGCACCGGCTTCGGCCGATTCGCCCGGCCCGGAAAGCGTCGTCAGCGCGCGACGCAGGTCGGTGCGCGCGAACTCCACGACCGCGACCGTCAGGGTGCGGTCCTGCACGGCGCCACCCAGGATCTCGCCGGCGGTCGAGCACCCTGCGAGCACCGACGTCGGCAGGGCCGCACGCAGCTCGCGCAGCGCTTCCTGCAGTCCGGGGTGGTCGGGCGAGCCGAAGGCCAGCACCAGCGTCCGTGGGCCGTCGAAGGCGGCGGTGAGGGGCGTGCTCCAGCCTGAATCGGCCGAATGGACCAGCGTCGAGATCCGCATCAGGTGGTGACCGCGTCGAGCGTCCGGGACGGCGCATCACACTTAACGGCCGGGCGGGGACCGACTTGAGCGCCCGGGGGCCTGCGGCAGCAGCTGCCGGGCCGCCCTTCGGCTGCTGCCCTAACGTGCAGGTCGGGGCGGGCGTGCCTGCCCGAACGTGCAGTACTTCACAGCCGGCCGGGAGCCTAGTGTGGGTGGCCGTGGCGAATCCGGTGCTTTCCGCCTCCACTCGCTGCGAACAGGAGAACCCATGAAACGACTGACCAGACTGCTCGCGACCTGCCTGCTCGTCGCAGGCGCCCAGGCGCACGCGCAGGCCCCCTCCAAGCCCAACATCCTCGTGATCTGGGGCGACGACATCGGTGGCTTCAACATCAGCGCCTACAACCAGGGGATGATGGGCTACCGCACGCCCAACATCGACAGCATCGCGAAGGACGGCGCGCTGTTCACCGACTGGTACGGCCAGCAGAGCTGCACCGCCGGCCGCGCCGCGTTCCTCACCGGCCAGTCGCCGATCCGCACCGGCCTGACCAAGGTCGGCCTGCCGGGCGCCCCGGAAGGCATGAAGAAGGAAGACCCGACCATCGCGGGGCTGCTGCGCGCGCAGGGCTACGTCACCGGGCAGTTCGGCAAGAACCACCTCGGCGATCGCGACGACATGCTGCCGACGGCGCACGGCTTCGACGAGTTCTTCGGCAACCTCTACCACCTCAACGCCGAGGAGGAGCCCGAGAACCCGGACTACCCGAAGGACCCGGCATTCAAGAAGAACTTCGGCCCGCGCGGCGTGATCCACAGCTTCGCCGACGGCCGCATCACCGACACCGGCCCGCTGACCCGCAAGCGCATGGAGACCATCGACGACGAGGTGATGGTCAAGACGCTCGACTTCATGGACCGCGCGGTGCAGTCCGGCAAGCCGTTCTTCGTCTGGTGGAACTCCACCCGCATGCACATCTTCACGCACCTGAAGGCGGCATCCGTGGGCAAGACCGGCTTCGGCATCTACGCCGACGGCATGGTCGAGCACGACGGCCACGTGGGCCAGCTGCTCGCCAAGCTGAAGCAGCTGGGCATCGAGAACAACACGATCGTGATGTACTCGACCGACAACGGCGCCGAGACCTTCACCTGGCCCGACGGCGGCACGACCATGTTCCGCGGCGAGAAGAACACCAACTGGGAAGGCGGCTACCGGGTGCCGACCGCGATCCGCTGGCCGGGCACGATCAAGCCGGGCACGGTGATCAACGACGTCGGCGCGCACGAGGACATGCTGCCGACGCTGCTGGCCGCCGCCGGCGACAAGTCCGCCGCCGCCGACCTGCTCAAGGGCCGCAAGATCGGCAAGATGAACTACAAGGTCCACCTCGACGGTTACGACCTCGGCCCCGCGCTGCGCGGCGAGTCGGCCTGGCCCCGGCAGGAGTTCATCTACTGGACCGACGACGGCAGCGTCGCGGCGCTGCGCTATGGCCCGTGGAAGATCACCTTCCTGGAGCAGCAGGCGCACGGTCTCGCGGTCTGGCAGCAGCCGTTCACGCAGCTGCGCGCGCCGAAGATCACGAACCTGCGCATGGATCCCTTCGAGCGCGCCGAGGAGGAGCATGCCATCGGCTACCAGCGCTGGTACCTCGACCGGATGTTCATGATCGCCCCGGCTGGTGCCTACGTGGGCAAGTGGCTGCAGAGCTTCCGTGAGTTCCCGCCGCGCCAGAAGCCCGGCAGCTTCAACCTCGACCGGGTCATGGAGGCCGTGACCGCCGGCAGCAAGCAGTAGCGCCGGCGTCGATCACGGGCAACTTCAACTACCACGGGGGGCCGCGCCTGCGCAGTCAGGTGCGGCCCTCTTCATTCAGGAGTGCAGACATGGCCACCCCGTACACCCGCCGCTTTCTGGTTCTCGCGTCCCTGCTGCTGGCGCTGTCCCACCCTGCGGCCGCGATGGCGGCCGATGCGTTGGCGTCCTGGCGCGACGGCGCGGCCCGCCAGCGTGTCGTCGCCTTCGTCGAGCAGGTTACCGACCCGCGCAGCCGTGCCTACGTGCCGCCGGCGGAGCGCATCGCCGTGTTCGACAACGACGGCACGCTCTGGTCGGAGCAGCCGGCGTACTTCCAGCTTGCCTTCGCGATCGAACGCGTGCGCGCGCTGGCGCCGAAGCACCCGGAGTGGCGGACGAGGCAGCCGTTCCAGGGCGTGCTCGAGGGCGACATGAAGGCGGTTGCTGCCACGGGTGAGCGCGGGCTGCTCGAACTGGTCATGGCCACGCACGCGGGCCTGACCACCGAGGAGTTCGCGGCCAGCGTCCGGGAGTGGATCGCGACCGCCCGGCACCCGACGCTGAAGCGTCCGTACACCGAACTCGTGTACCAGCCGATGCTCGACCTGCTCGGCTACCTGCGCGCGAACGGGTTCAAGACCTACATCGTCTCCGGCGGCGGCATCGAGTTCATGCGCGTGTTCGCCGAGCAGGTCTACGGGGTGCCGCCGGAGCAGGTCATCGGCTCCAGCATCGCCACCGGGTACGAAGTGCGTGACGGCAAGCCCGTGATCGTCCGCCAGCCCAAGATCGACTTCATCGACGACAAGGCCGGCAAGCCGGTCGCCATCAACAAGTTCATCGGCCGGCGCCCGATCGCTGCCTTCGGCAACTCGGATGGCGACTTCCAGATGCTCGAGTGGACCACGGCCGGCGCCGGGCCGCGGCTCGGCGTGCTGGTGCACCACGACGACGCGGCCCGGGAGTTCGCGTACGATCGAGGCTCGCACATCGGCAGGCTGGAGCGGGGTCTCGACGAGGCCGCGGCTCGCGGCTGGGTGGTCATCAGCATGAAGGACGACTGGAACGTGATCTACCCGGCGGTGCGTGGCCGCTAGGGCCCGCATCGTCGCGGGCGCGCTGGCGGTCCTGCTGCTGGCGGGCGGCGCGGCGTGGCTGGCGTTGCGCCCGCCGGCCGCCGCTCCCGCGGGCCCGGGCGGCAGCGCGGGGCCGACGGCCGGCGTCGCCGCGAACGCCGCGACGGCCCGGTTCGTCGGCAGCGAGGCCTGCGCCGCCTGCCACGCGGCCGAGCACGCGGCGTGGCGGGGCTCGCAGCACGCGCGGGCGATGCAGCACGCGACCGAGGCCACGGTGCTCGGGGATTTCTCGGGTGTCCGCCACACCCACGACGGCGTCACTTCCCGCTTCTTCCGCCGCGACGGCAAGTTCGTGGTGCGCACCGACGGCCCCGACGGGCGCCTGGCCGATTTCGAGGTCCGCTATACCTTCGGCGTCGAGCCCCTCCAGCAGTACCTCGTCGAACTGCCGGGCGGCAGGCTGCAGGCGCTGTCGGTGGGTTGGGACACGCGACCGCGGGAGCAGGGGGGGCAGCGCTGGTTCCGTCAGTACCCCGGCGAGCGCATCGACCACCGCGACGAACTGCACTGGACCCGGCGCTCACAGAACTGGAACTTCATGTGCGCCGACTGCCACTCGACGGACGTGCGCAAGGGCTACGACGCTGCGGCCGACCGCTTCGACACGCGCTGGGCCGAGATCTCGGTCGGCTGCGAGTCCTGTCACGGGCCGGGTTCGAGCCACATCGAGTGGTCGCGGGGCGGCGGCCGGGCGGGCGCCGCCGACGCGTCGAAGGGCCTCGCGGTGCTGCTCGACGAGCGGCGCGGCGTCACGTGGCGAATCGACGCGACGACCGGTAACGCCGTGCGCGAGCCGGCGCGGACCTCGAACCGCGAGCTCGAGACCTGCGCCGGCTGCCACTCGCGCCGTTCGCAGTTCGCCGAGGGCTGGCGCGCCGGGCATGCCTTCATGGACCACTACCTCCCCTCGATCCTCGAGGAGGGGCTCTACCACGCCGACGGCCAGCAGCGCGACGAGGTGTTCACCTGGGGCTCGTTCCTGCAGAGCCGCATGCACGCGGCCGGCGTCAGCTGCAGCGACTGCCACGATCCGCACACCCAGCAGCTGCGTGCCCCCGGCAACGCCGTCTGCGCGCAGTGCCATTCGGCGGCCAAGTACGAGGCGCCGGCGCATCACTTTCACCCGGCCGGCTCGGCCGGGGCGCAGTGCGCGAACTGCCACATGCCGGCGGAGACCTACATGGTGGTCGACCCGCGCCGCGATCACAGCTTCCGCGTGCCACGCCCCGACCTCACGGTGTCGATCGGCACGCCGAACGCCTGTGGCACCTGCCACGCTGACGAGGGTGCCGAATGGGCGGCTCAGGCGATCGCGGCCCGGCACGGTACGGGCCGGCGCAGCACGCCGCACTACGGCGAGGCGATCCACGCCGGGCGTGCGGCGGCGCCGGGCGCGGCGCGAGGCCTTGCGGCAGTCGCGGTGGACGTGTCGCAGCCGGCGATCGTCCGTGCCACGGCGGTGGATCTCGTGGCGCGGTACCCCGGCGCGATCAGCCTCGAGACGACCCGCGCGGCGCTGCGCGACCGCGAAGCGCTCGTCAGGCATACCGCTCTGCGGGCACTCGAGAGCCTGCCGCCGGATGGCCTGGTGGCGTTGCTGGGGCCGCTGCTCGCGGATCCGTCGCGGGCCGTGCGCATCGAGGCGGCGCGGGTGCTGGCGCCCGTGGCTTCGCGTCTCGACCCGGAGCGTGCAGCGGCGTTCGGCCCTGCGCTGGCCGAGTTCGAGGCCATGCAGCGGGAGTCGCTCGACCGGCCGGAGTCCCACCTCAATCTCGGCAACCTCGCGCTTGGCCGCGGCGACCTGGCGGGCGCCGAGGCGGCCTACCGGCGCGCGCTCGCGATCGACCCGGGCTTCGTTCCGGGATACGTGAACCTGGCGGACCTGGAGCGTCAGCGAGGCCAGGATGCGGCGGGCGAGAAGCTGCTGCGCGAGGGTCTGCGCGCCGCACCGGCAGCGCCGGCACTGCACGAGGCGCTGGCCATGTCCCTGGTGCGCCAGGGCCGCAAGCGCGACGCGCTGGCCGAGTTCGCGGCCGCGGCGCGCGTGGCACCGGAGTCGGCCCGGCATGCCTGGCTGCATGCGCTGGCGCTGGTCGATGCAGGTCGCCGTCAGGAGGCGATCCGCGTGCTCGAGCGCGCCGCGGCGCGTGGGGGCGACCGCGACGTGCTGCTCGCGCTGGCGACCTTCCGCAGCGAAGCCGGGGACGAGGCGGGCGCAAGCGCGGCGTTGCGGGCGCTGCAGGCCGTCAATCCGGACGACCCGGCGCTCGTTCCGGTGCGTGAACGGCTGCGCTGAGCCGCTGCCGCGGGGGTGCGACGCGGGCCTATAATGGGAGTCCGCCCTCGGCCCGAGCCTGATGCCCCCGACCCTCGACACCGACTTCATGCGCCGGGCCATCGCCCTCGGCGAGGCCGCTGCCGCGCGCGGCGAGGTGCCCGTGGGCGCAATCCTCGTGCGGGGTGAGGAGGTGGTAGGCGAGGGGGCCAACTGCCCGATCGGCAGCCACGACCCTACTGCCCACGCGGAGATCGAGGCACTCCGGGACGCCGCGCGGCGCGCCGGTGACTACCGACTGCCGGGAACCACGCTCTACGTGACCCTCGAGCCCTGCATCATGTGTGCCTCGGCCATCGTTCACGCGCGGGTCGCGCGCGTGGTGTTCGGGGCCTGGGACCCGAAGGCGGGCGCCGCCGGAAGCATCGCCGACATCTTTGGCATCCCGCAACTCAACCACCGCGTCGACGTGTTCGGCGGCGTGCTGATGCAGGAGTGCAGCGCACTGCTGCGCGGCTTCTTCGCGGCGAGGCGGCAATGAGGCCGGGCGCCGAACTCACCAGCGGGTCGATCCCGCGCCGGCTGTTCACGTTTGCGTTGCCGATCCTGCTCGGCAACGTTCTGCAGTCGATCAACGGCTCCGTCAACGCGATCTGGGTCGGCAACTTCCTCGGAACCGCGGCGCTGACGGCGACCAACAACTCGAACATCGTGATGTTCCTGCTGCTCGGCGCGGTCTTCGGCGTCACGATGGCCTCGACCATCCTGATCGCCCAGTCGGTCGGGGCGCGCAAGGTGGACGAGGCCCGGCGGGTCGTCGGCACGAGCGCGAGCTTCTTCTTCGGCCTGTCGCTGCTGTTTTCGTTGATAGGTCTCTGGCTGAGTCCGGCGATCCTGGCATGGATGGGAACGCCGGCCGACGCTCTGCCGCTGGGCGTCACCTACATGAGGGTGATGTTCCTCGCGCTGCCCGCCTCCTACGCGTTCTTCTTCGTC
>JBIIDW010000064.1:0-8150 GCA_044238215.1 Steroidobacteraceae bacterium | reverse complement strand
CCCCGGTCAACGTCCGCGTGACCGCCGACGGCGACGCCACGGCGAACTTCGACCTCAAGGTCGTCGACCGGGTGCCGCGGTACGTCGGCGCGCGCGTGCTGCGCGCGCGGCCCACGGCGCCCTACGAGACGATCTATCCCCCGGGGCACGGACGCGACCTGGTGAACCGGACCTGCGTCGTCTGCCACGGCGTCAACTTCCTGCCCTCGCTCGCCGACAGCCGCGAGGGATGGGACAGCGCCATCGAGATGATGACCGGCTTCGCCGCCTTCGGCGCCGAGAGCGGCGAGTCGATGTTCGCGCCGGAGCGCCTCGGCGCCGCGGACCGCGAGGTGCTGCTCGACTACCTCGTCGCCAATTTCGGCCCGGGCAGCCCACGCCGCGCGGTCCGCGAGGAACAGCTGCCCACGCTCGACGAGTCGCAGCTCGGTAAGGCCATGTTCATGGTCTATTCGTTCCCGAACGCCGGCGCGATGAAGGACCGCTACACGCAGGAGGTCCACTTCGACTCGAAGGGGCAGGTCTGGGTCGCACAGCCGCGCTATCCGGGCTCGATCATCCGGCTCGACCCGACCACGGGGGATTTCAAGGACTTCCCGACTCCGGATCCCGAGTGGGCCCCGCATTCGATCGCCGTCGACAAGGATGACACCGTCTGGTACACGGGCCGCGGCACGCGCGTGGCGCATCTCGATCCGGCCACCGGCAAGCTCGATCTCTACCCCACGCTCAAGCGCGGTGAGCACGGCATCGCCGTCGTGCTCGACTCGAAGGGTGACGCCTGGTTCACGGCCCTGCAGAGCAACCAGATCGGCCATTGGAGCCGGAAGACCAACACCACGCGGATGATCCCGAACCCGACGCCGCGGGGCCGGCCCTACGGCATGCTCGTCGACCGCCACGACAAGATCTGGTACGCGCAGTTCCACGGCTGCATCGTCACGAAGTACGACCCCGTGACGGAGCGCTTCACCGAGTACCCGGCGCTGACGCAGCCCTGCATGATGCGGCGCTTCGGCCTCGATTCGAAGGAGCGCATCTGGTACGGGCTCTGGGCCCACGGCGACGGCATCCGCGGCAGGATCGGCCGGCTCGACACGAAGACCGGCAGGATCACCGAGTTCACCGTACCGCTCGACTTCGCCAACCCCTACGACGTCTGGGTCGACGGCGAGGACCGGGTCTGGATCTCGTCGGACAACCACCTGATCCGCTTCGACGAAGCAACGGGCGCCTTCACCTACTACCCGACGGTCGAGGCGCGCACCGACATTCCGAAGCTGTCGATCACGCGTGACGGCGCCATCTGGTACGCACCGCGCGGGTTCTCGAGCTCGCGCGGCGGCCCGGCCGCGGCCGCCGTTCTCTACCCGGACAAGGACCGCATGACGACATTCGGCGCGTTCCACGGCGACGGGGCGGTCGACAACCGCATCAGCGCGTACCGCGGCCCCGATCAGCCCGTCGAGAACACCGCGCCGGACCTGCTGCCCAAGGTGCCGAAGTTCAATGCGCCGGCGAAGCGCGACGCGGCGGCCAGCTATGCGGACTGATGCCGCCGTGCCGGCCGTCGCGCTGCTGCTGGCGATGCTGGCAGGCCCTGCGACGGCTGCGCAGGCGGAGACGCCGGCCCCCGCCGCGCTCGCGGCCCCCGGCATCGCGGGGGTGGTGGCCGCCGGGACCCCGGTGCAGTTCATCGCCGACGGCTTCAACGGCAGCGAGGGCCCGATCGGCCTGCCGGACGGCACGCTGCTGTTCACCGAGACGCGTGCGGACCGCATCGTGGCGGTGGACGCAAACGACGGGATCAGCAGCTTCCTCGAGAACAGCAACGGCGCGAACGGGCTGGCCCTGGACGGCGCCGGCCGGCTGTACGCGGTGCAGACGAAGGCGGGTTCGATGCGCGTCGGCATCATCCATCCGGCGGCGGCGGCGGCCACGCTCGCCGACGGCGTGGATGGCGTGCCCTTCAACCGGCCGAACGACCTCGTGATCGACCGGCGCGGCGGCATCTACTTCACCGACCCCGGGCAGGCGCTGGGGCCGGACGTCGGCAAGGGCCTGCTGCCGGTCTCCGTCTACTACATCACGCCTGCCCGCGAACTGCGCCGCGTCGCCACCGGCATCACCTTCCCGAACGGCGTACTGCTGAACCGCGAGGAGTCCATGCTCCTCGTGAACGATTCGCGCGGCCGGCACATGTTCGCCTTCGACGTGCTGCCGGACGGCGCGCTGGCGAACCGTCGCGAGTTCGCGACCTACGAGGGCGTCCAGGCCGGCGAGGACGGCAGCCTGCGCAGCGGCGCCGACGGCCTCGCGATCGACTCGGAGGGACGGCTCTACGCGGGAACCCTCGTGGGCGTGCAGGTGTTCGGTCCGGACGGCCGCCATCTCGGCACGATCCCCACGCAACGGCCGGCGCAGAACCTGGCCTTCGCGGGACCGCGCAAGGACGTGCTGTACGTGGTGGCGCGCGGCGCGCTGCTCAAGGTGCAGATGCTGTCGCGCGGCTACGCGGGGCGCGCGAAATGACGACAAAGACAATGACAACGGACACAGGGAGACAGGCCATGACCCACCGCAATTCCAGGCTTAGCCGTGCAATCGCCTCATCGACGGTCGCGGGCGCCGTGCTGCTGGCGCTCGGGGCGCCGGTGTCGAGCGCCCAGGGCGCGCCGCAGGCCGAGGCCGGCCTCGAGGAGGTCGTCGTCTCCGCACGCAAGCGCGCCGAGAGCATCGTCGAGGTGCCGCTCGCGGTCACCGCCCTTTCGGCGGAGGCGCTGCAGGAGCGCGGCGTCCGCGGTTTCAACGAGCTGAACGACTTCGTGCCGGGCCTGCGCTACGAGAACTCCGCGGCGAACCGTAACGACCGCGGTTTCCACACGATCGCCATGCGCGGCATGTATCCCGGCGACTCGCCGAACCGGCAGGCGGTGACCGTGTTCCTCGACGGCGTGCCGATCCCGGGCGGTGCCATTCCGGGGCTCACCGGCGTCGAGCAGGTGGAGGTGGTCAAGGGTCCGCAGAGCGCCTATTTCGGCCGCTCGACCTTCGCCGGCGCGATCAACTTCGTGACGCGCGCCCCGCAGGAGGAGTTCTCGGGACGGGTCGCCGCCAGCTACGCGAGCTTCGAGACGATCGAGCTGGACGCCGAAGCGGAGGGCCGTCTCGGCGTCGACTGGCTCACCGGCCGGGTCACGCTGCGTCACTACAAGACCGCGGGCGCCTGGAACAACCAGTTCTTCGGCGGCAAGCTTGGGTCGCGCGAGACCAATGCCGTCACCGTCAGCCTGATGGCGAAGCCGACCGACACCCTGACGCTGCGGGCGTTCTACGCGGGCTGGACGGACTCGGACGGGCCGTCGGCGCAGGCCGCGCTCACCGAGGCCGACTACAACTGCAACGCCGGCGGCACCGGCCGGCTGATCAACGGGCGCAACTACGTCTGCGGATCGATCGGCAACACGCCCGCGGCCCGCATGGCGCAGAACACGCTGCTCACCGGCACGGCCGGGTTCGCGACCATGGTCGGCGGCTCCACGATCCAGCCTCCCGACTTCATCGACCACATGGGGCTCGAGCGCGAGGCCTACCAGAGCACGCTGTCGGCCAACTGGGAGCTCGGCAGCCACGACGTCGCAGCGCTGTTCGGCAGGAGCTCGAACCAGTGGGGTGCGATGACCGAGACCTATAACCGGCCGGACGCGAGCTACCACCGGCTCGTGTACCTGCCCTACGACTTCACGAACTCGTCGGCCGAGCTGCGCCTCAGTTCGTCGGGTGACGATCGTCTGCAGTACATGGTTGGCGGGAACTACTACGAGGAGAGCATCAAGTTCGGGAGCCGGGCGCTCACCAACGGTGTCGTCTCGCAGCTCGGCGCCCCCGCGAACTACATGGCGGAGACGCTCGGCCTGTTCGGTTCGGTCAGCTACGACCTCACGGACACGCTGAACCTGAGCGCCGAGGCGCGCTATCAGGAGGACACGATCCATCACGTGATCGTCGGTGGCGCCGACCTCGAGGACACCTTCACCTCGTTCTCGCCGCGCGTGATCGCCCGCTACGACATCAACGAGGACGTGAACGTCTACGTGTCGGCGGCGCGAGGCACGCGGCCGGGCGTCTTCAACTCGACCTACACGGGGCTTTCGCAGTTCGCACAGGACCAGATCCGGGCGCAGGTGAACGTGCCGGTGTCGGTGCCGGAGGAAATCCTCACGAGCTACGAGGTAGGCATCAAGGGCGACTTCCTCGACCGGAGGCTGCGGCTGCTCACGGCCCTCTACTACGGCAAGTGGATCGACCGCCAGATCAACCAGAACATCCCCTACCGCGCCACGCCGACGGCCACCACGGTCAGCACGGCGACGATCACGTTCCCGAACGGCAAGGTCGACCTCTGGGGACTGGAACTGGAAGGTTCGCTGCAGGCGACGGACCGGCTGTCGTTTGACTTCATGCTCAACTGGGCGGCGACGGACATCGGCTTCACGGACTGCTCGGAATGCGTGGCCATCGACGGCATCCGCAACCCGGCGGGCAACCTGATGGAGCGCTACCCCGAGTTCGCGGGGGCACTGGGCGCGATGTACGAGTGGCCGATGGCCGGGGACAGGACCGGGTTCCTGCGCGGCGACTACACCTACACGGGCAGGCAGTACGCGACGGCGGCGAACGAGGCGTGGACGGCCGCGTCGAACCGCATCAACCTGCGGGCGGGCATCCGCACGGAGCGATACACGTTCGAGGTGTTCGGCCGCAACGTCACCGATGACGACGTGCCTTCGAACATCCTGCGCAACGCGAACCCCAACGGCGCCGTCACGCAGGGCACCAACCTCGTGATCCTTGCGGCGCCGGACCCGGCGACCTGGGGGGCGCGCTTCGAACTGCGGTTCTGAGCGGCGCGCACGGCGGCCCGGCGCGCGCGGCGACTCAACTCGCCAGCGCGCCGAGCTTGCCCCGAACGTAGAGCACGAACTCGCGGCACTTCGCCGGCAGCCTGCCGATCGGCGGGCTGCCGGGCTCGGGCGGCGCGTAGGGCAGCAGCAGCATCATGCCCAGGTAGACGGGAATCGCGCCGCCGCCGGTGATGAACAGCAGCAGCAGCGCGAGCACGCGCACCAGCGTGACGTCGAGCCCGAGGTAGCGGGCGAGCCCCTTGCACACACCGGCGACGACGGCACCCTCGCTGACCTGCTGCAGCGGCCGCGGGATCGCCGTGGCGCCCGCACCGCTCGGGGCGCCCGTGCCGGCCGCGGTGCTGCCGGCCTCCGAGTCGGGGATCTGCAGCGGCCCGATCTCGTCCAGCGCCGCGGCGAGCACCTCGAGCGTGACGATGCGGTCGGCGGCGCCGAGCCGGCGCAGGCACTGGTCGGCCACGGCCTGCTCGAGATCGGCAAGGATCTCTTCCCGATCGGGGTGATCGGCGAGCGTGCGCGCGGCATCCGCGAGGTAGCCCTCGAGGCGCGCGTGTGCGGCCTCGTCGACCTGCAGGGAACTGCGGTTCAGCGTGACGGTGACGGCGATGCGTTTCATGTTCAGTGGCCTATCTCGGCAACGGTTCGGTTGAGCTGGGTCCAGTAATCGTCGAGCGCGGCGAGTTGCGCGCGACCCGCGTCGGTGAGCCGGTAGTACTTGCGCGGGGGACCCGCGTCGGACTCCTGCCACTCGTAGCTGACCAGGTTCTCGCGTCGCAGCTTGCTCAGCAGCGGGTAGAGGGTGCCCTCCTGGGTCGCGAACTCGGTACCGGCAAGCCGGCGCAGGATGTCGGGCACGTAGACGCTGCGGCCGCCGACGATCTTCAGCACCAGGAACTCGAGCAGCCCCTTGCGGATCGGTGTGAGCTTGGATTCCACGGGATGATTCCCCAGAACGGTACCTTTGTGAATAAAGGTACCGTTTCGAGACAGGTATCGCAAGCCCTCCCTCGCGGGATTCAGCTGCCGCGCTGCCCCGCGATGAGGTCGGCACCCCGCTCCGCGATCGCGACCACCGCCGCGTTCGTCATCGCGGGCACGATCTGCGGCATCACCGAGGCATCGGCAACCCACAGGCCGCCGATCCCGCGGACGGCCAGCTCCGGCGTGACGGGTGCATCGGCGTCGCGACCCATGCGCGCCGTGCCTACCGGGTGGTAGAACGGACTGGTACCGCGCTTGACGAACTCGCGAAGCTCGGCCCGGCTGCGCGCCGCCGGGCCCGGAAACACTTCGCGCAGCGACCAATCGGCCAGTTCCGGCCGGTTCGCGACCTGGCGGGCGATCTCCACCCCGGCAACCATCGTTTCGAGGTCGGCCGGGTCGGCATAGGTGGCCGGATCGATGATCGCAGCCCGCGACGGATCCGCCGACGCGAGCCGCACGGTGCCGCGACTGCGCGGCTGCATCACTGCGGGCACGAACGTGTAGCAGTCCTTCGGCGGCGTGCCCACGGTCGGGATCACGAACGGCACGGTCACCGACATGACGAGCATGTCGGGCACGTCGCCGCCCCCCACGGTCGTGAACAGCATGCCCTCGCCGTGGTTGTAGTTCGACAGCGGTACGGGCCGGCGCGCCTCGTAGGCGACGCCACCGACGAGCGGGTGGTCGTGCAGGTTCAGGCCGATGCCTGGCAGATCGGCGGCAACGGCGATCCCGTGGCCACGCAGATGGTCCGCGGGGCCGATGCCCGAGAGCATCAGCAGCCGCGGCGTGTCGATGGCCCCGGCGGCCATGACGACGCCGCGCTCGGCCAGCAGTTCGACGGGCCGGCCGCCGTGCAGGTAGCGCACGCCGACGCAGCGTCCGCCACGCAGGATCAGCCCCTGCACCGGAGCGTCGGCGAGCAGGTCCAGGTTGGTCCGCTCGATGACCGGCTCCAGCCACGCGCGCGCGGCGTGCTCGCGCGTGCCCGCGCCGTTGATGCTGAACTGGTTCCAGCAGGCCTGACCGACGCGCTCAGCGTTGAAGTCGTCGCTCCACTCGAAGCCCTGGCCGCGCGCCGCCGCCAGGAAGGCCGCACTCACCGGATGGGCGCGCTCCGGCGCGACGGCGAGGACGTCCAGCGGACCGTCTCCGCCGCGCCAGGCGTTCGCCCCGCCGGAAAAGGTCTCGCTGCGACGGTGGAACGGCAGCAGGCTGCCGGCGTTCCAGCCGGTAGCCCCCAGCGCCTCCCAGCGGTCATAGCCCTTGGCGGCGCCGCGCTGGTGGCCCATTGCATTCAGCAGCGAGGATCCGCCGAAACCCCTGCCGCGGGGACAGGGCAGCGGTCGCCCGTCGAGCCCGGCCTGCGGCACGGTCTGGTACTTCCAGTCGAACGCGCCACCCTGCAGCGCGGGCCAGGCCTGGGGCGCGTCGATCGTCGGATCCGTCGGCCAGGCCCCGCCCTCGAGCACGACCACGTTGACGGTGCGATCGGCGCTCAGGCGGTTGGCGAGCACGCAACCCGCCGTGCCGCTGCCCACGACGATGTAATCGACGCGCTTGCGCAGCGGCTCGACCGAGCCCGTGGAACGCACCCGCGCCGGCACCGCAGGCGCCGCCTGCAGCACCGACCCCAGCGCCGACAGCGAGACGCCGGCCGCGACGGCCAGGCGGATCGCCGCGCGCCGATCGATGCGGCCGGCGCGGAGGTCGACGCGAAGCGACTCGAGATCACGGTTCATGGCCGGGCCTCCGGGCAGGTTCAGAAGTTGTACTTGACCTCGAGCCCCCACATGCGCGGCTCGGACGGCACGCGGATGCCGCTGACCAGCGCCAGCCCGATGGTGTAGTACTCCTCCTCCGTGAGGTTCTTGCCATAGAGGCGCGTGTTCCACCTGCCATCGGGGGAACTCAGCGACACGAAGGCGTTCAGCACGCCGAACGGCTCCGTGCGGGTCACCGGCGCCGTCGAGGCGTCGGAGTAGTACGCGGACCGGTAGGCGTAGTCGGCACCGATGCGCAGCGCATTGCCGCTCGCCTGCCACACGGTGTCGTAGGTGAACCCGGCCTGGGCCTGCACGTCCGAGACGTGCAGCAGTCCCTTGGCCTTCGATACCGCCGCGATCGAGTTCGGCGCGAGCCGGGTGTACTCGTCGTCGGTGAGCGCGACGAATGCGAAGGCCGTCAATGCGGGCGAGATCTTGCCGGTGAGCTCGATCTCGAGACCCTTCACTTCCGCAT
>JBIIDW010000063.1:0-8198 GCA_044238215.1 Steroidobacteraceae bacterium | reverse complement strand
AGGGCCTGTGCGGAAAGCGGCGATGGAATCGATGTTGCACCCTGCGACGCCGGGTGACCACCCGGCCCGCATTCCTTGACACAACTTTGCCGGCGCTGACGGAAACTTGAGTGCGGCCGCGTGTCGAATCGGCGATGCTGGAATCAACCGGGCGGTGCACGAGCCGTCCCACCACCTTCGAGGATCTGCACATGGGAAAGAACCACTGGATGGCGGTACTGGCGGCCGCGGGCCTGGGGATTGGCGGCGCGACGCTGGCGGCGGCGCAGGCGCCGCCGCCGCCGCCGCATCACGGCGCGGCGCAGGCGCCCGGCGCCGACGCGCGGGGCGACCGGCAGGGCATGCGTGGCGGCATGCGCCACGGGCGCGGCCACATGGGCGGCGGCCCACTGGCGGGCCGCATGGCGGCCGAACTCGGCCTCACGGACGACCAGAAGCAGCGCGTCAGAGCCCTGCGCGAGTCCGCCGCCCCAGGCGGCCGCGAGGTCATGGAGCGCATGCGTGACAGCCGGCGCAAGCTCGACGGCATGTCTCCCGAAGATCCGGCGTGGAGCGCGTCGGTCGACGAGGCGAGCCGCATCGCCGCGGAGGCGGCAACGCGGCGGGTGCGGGAGGGCGCGCGCATGCGGGCGGAACTGTGGAAGATCCTTACGCCGGAGCAGCGCACCAAGCTGGCCGCACTGGAGGCGCAGCGAGAGCAGCGCATGAGGGATCGCATGGATGAGCGCCGGCAGCGGATGCAGAAGGGCTAGCCGGGCGACGCAATGAAAAAGGCCCGGGGCAGCTGCCCCGGGCCTCTGGATCCAGCGGGCCGCCGCGCCGAGTGGCACGGCGACGGGCGGATCAGTTGACCATGTTCTTCAGGTTCTTCAGCGGCATGGCGCGAACCTTCTTCGAGGCGGGCTTCGCCTTGAAGGTCATCTTGTCGCCGGTGAAGGGATTGACGCCCTCGCGCGCCTTGGTGGCGGGCTTCTTCACGACCTTCATCTTGAGCAGGCCGGGGAGCGTGAACAGGCCGTGAGCCCGCAGGCTCTTCTTGATCTGGGCATTGAGCGAGTCGAACACCGCCGAGACCTGCTTGCGCGAGAGATCGGTGTCTTTCGCGACCTGATTGAGGATCTCCGACTTGGTCGGCGGGCCACCCTTTTTCGCCATGTTGCGTTACTCCTGGAAATGTAGATGGGAGCGCGGCGAACCGCGCCCGTCGAAACGCGGGGCAACATAACACACGGCGCGGCCGGCGCAAGCACTTTTTCGGGCAAGCGTCGCGCCAAATGCCTTTTTTTATAGGGCTTCGCGCGCAGGTGCGGTTCGGCGCGGCCGGAAAACGCTGGTTTTCAAGCCGCGCGCGGCGCCTCAGCGCAGCAGGATCAGCAGCACCTGGATGACGATGCCGGCCCACAGCGGCGACAGATCGAGTCCGGCAATGGGCGGCACGGCCTTGCGGATGGGACGCAGGATCGGCTCGGCGAGGGACTCGAGCACCGACAGGATCGGCGAGCCGCCGCCGGGCGCGAGCATCGACAGCAGCGCGTAGACGAAGATCGCCCAGAAGTACACCCACAGCACTGTGCGGGCGATCTCGAGCGCCGCCAGCCTCAGCCAGTCCAGCGTGTCCGGGAAGCCGAAGCCGCGCACGACGTACAGCGCCGCGACCTGCGCCAGCGCGACCGCGACCACGGCGACGACCGACGCGGTGTCGATGCGCCCCACGGGGGGCAGCGCGCGGCGCAGCGGCATCACCAGCCAGTTGGTCAGCCTGAGCACCGCCTGAGACAGCGGATTGCGGAAGTCCGCACGCGCCCATTGCAGCAGCAGCCGCAGCAGGAACACGAAGAACAGCAGCGAGAAGAAAGTGTCGACGAGGAAGACCAGCGCGTCTTGCATGGCGGTTGAGTGCTCCGTCAGGTGCCCGGGCGACCGAACTGCCGGGAGAGTTCGCGGCCGCGCTCGGTGGCGGCGGCTACGGCCGAGGACACTGCGGCCCTGAAGCCGGCAGACTCGAGCGCGCTCAGCGCGGCCTCGGTCGTGCCGCCCCGCGAGGTCACCTCGGTGCGCAGGCGCGCGAGGTCGACGTCGTCCCCGGCCGCCATCATTCCGGCGCCGTGCAGGGTGGCCGCGGCCAGCCGGCGGGCCGTCTCGGGCGGCAGGCCCTGCGCGACGCCGGCCTCGGCCAGCGCCTCGGCCAGCAGGAAGAAATAGGCGGGGCCACTGCCCGAGAGGGCCGTCACCGCATCCATCAGGGACTCGTCGTCGATCCAGGCGATCCGCCCCGCCGCCGCCATGATCCACTCGCAGCGCTCGCGGTCGCGGGCATCGACGCCGGGCCCGGCGAACAGGCCCGTCGCACCGGCACCGACGAACGCCGGCCGGTTGGGCATCGCGCGGACGATCCGTGCGCCGGCGCCGCAGAATGCCGCGAGGTCCGCCACGCGCAGCCCGGCGGCGACCGACAGCACGACGGGCGCGCCGGCGGCGAGCTCGCCGCGCAGCGGCGTGACGACCTGCGCCATGTCCTGTGGCTTGACCGCAAGCACTACCGCGCCCGCGCCCCGCACCGCCTCGGCGTTGTCGGCCACGGCCGCCACGCCGGACTCGGCCGCGAGCAGCTCGCGCTGGGACTGTGAAGGCTCGCCGACGGCGATGCGGTCCGCCGGGTGGCCGGCACGCCGCAGCGCTGCGATCAGCGCGCGGGCCATGTTGCCGCCTCCGAGGAAGGCGATGCGCGTCGTCGTCGTCATCGTTCGATTGTAGTCGGTTCCGCGGGCCCTCAGCCCGCGGCCGGCCGCGGCCCGAACAGGGCGGTGCCGATGCGCACGATGGTCGCACCCTCGGCGATCGCCGCCTCCAGGTCGTCGCTCATGCCCATCGACAGGGTGTCCAGGCCGGGCAGTTCGCCGGCGACGGTCGCCGCAAGCGCGCGCAGCCGGGCAAACCAGCGGCGCTGCGCACCCGGGTCCGTCTCGGCCGGCGGGATGCACATCAGGCCGCGCAGGCGCAGCCGCGGGAGCGCGGCGACGGCCCGGCAGAGCGCGGCGAGCTCCGCGGGCGCCACGCCACCCTTGGTCGCCTCGCCGCCGAGGTTCACCTGCACGCAGACGTTGAGCGCGGGGGCGTGATAGGGGCGCTGGGCCGAAAGCCGCTCGGCGATGCGCAGGCGATCGACCGTGTGGACCCAGTCGAAGCGCTCGGCGACCGGCCGCGTCTTGTTCGCCTGCAGCTGCCCGATGAAGTGCCACGCCACCCTGAGGTCGGCCAGGGCCTCGAGCCGCGGCAGCGCCTCCTGCAGGTAGTTCTCGCCGACGTCCTCGAGCCCCGCGGCGGCGGCCGTCCGTACGGCCGTGGCGGGCTGCCCCTTGGCCACGCCCAGCAGCCGGACGCTGCCCGGGGCGCGGCCGGCCGCGGCCTCCGCGGCGGCGATGCGTGCGCGGACTGCCGCGAGACTTTCGGCGATATTCTGCGGACCAGTTAACATAGGTCGGACCGGTACCCTTGGCTATACTTCCGTTCGTCGTTTCCGGGAGTGCCCATGGCCGTCGACATCGCCCAGCTGCTGGCGTTTGCCGTCAAGAACAAGGCTTCCGACCTGCACCTGTCGGCGGGCATGCCGCCCATGATCCGCGTCGATGGCGAGATCAAGCGGGTGAACATGCCTGCGCTGTCGCACAAGAGCGTGCACAGCATGGTCTACGACATGATGAACGACAAGCAGCGGAAGGCCTACGAGGAGTTCTTCGAGACCGACTTCTCCTTCGAGATCCCGCAGCTGGCGCGGTTCCGGGTCAACGCGTTCAACCAGAACCGCGGCGCCGGCGCGGTGTTCCGCACCATTCCGTCGACCATACTGTCGCTCGACGAACTCAACGCCCCGAAGATCTTCCGCGACCTGTGCGGCCTCGCGCGCGGCCTGGTGCTCGTCACCGGGCCCACCGGCTCCGGCAAGTCGACGACTCTCGCGGCGATGGTCAACCACATCAACGAGAACCGACCGGACCACATCCTCACGATCGAGGATCCGATCGAGTTCGTGCACGAGAGCAAGCGCTGCCTCGTCAACCAGCGCGAAGTTCACCGCGACACCCTCGGCTTCAGCGAGGCGCTGCGCTCGGCGCTGCGCGAGGACCCGGACATCATTCTCGTCGGCGAGATGCGCGACCTGGAGACGATCCGGCTGGCGCTGTCGGCCGCGGAGACGGGGCACCTCGTGTTCGGCACCCTGCACACGAGTTCGGCCGCCAAGACGGTCGACCGCATCGTCGACGTGTTCCCGGCGGCCGAGAAGGAGATGGTCCGCGCGATGCTCTCGGAGTCGCTGCGTGGCGTGATCTCGCAGACCCTGCTCAAGCGCAAGGGCGGCGGGCGCGTCGCCGCGCACGAGATCATGATCGGCACCCCCGCCATCCGCAACCTGATCCGCGAGGGCAAGATCGCGCAGATGTACTCGGCGATCCAGACCGGCCAGCAGCACGGCATGCAGACGCTCGACCAGAACCTCCACGACCTCGTCGAGAAGGGCATCGTCGCGCGCGAGGAAGCGCGCATGAAGGCCCAGCACAAGGACGGGGTCTGAGCAGAGAGAGATGGAACGCGACCAGGCCATACGATTGATGCAGGACCTGCTGCGGCGGGTCGTGGAACGCAAGGCGTCGGACCTCTTCGTCACCGCGGGCTTCCCCCCCGCCATCAAGGTCGACGGCGAGATGCGCCCCCAGAGCGAGCGTGCGCTGACGCCGGAACAGGCCTCGGTCATCACCCGCTCGCTGATGAACGATCGGCAGGCCAAGGAGTTCGACGCCACCAAGGAGTGCAACTTCGCGATCTCGCCGCCGGGCATCGGGCGGTTCCGCGTCAACGCGTTCGTCGCGCAGGGGCACTCAGGCTGCGTGCTGCGCCAGATCAACGCCACGATCCCCAGCTTCGAGGACATCGACCTGCCGCCGATCCTCAAGGAAGTCGTGCTGTCGAAGCGCGGACTCGTGCTGGTCGTCGGCGGCACCGGATCGGGCAAGTCGACCTCGCTGGCGGCGATGCTCGGCTACCGCAACGAAAAGACCCGCGGCCACATCGTCACCATCGAGGACCCGGTGGAGTACCTCCACCAGCACCGCAACAGCGTGGTCACGCAACGCGAGATCGGCATCGACACGGAGTCCTGGCATTCGGCGCTGAAGAACACGCTGCGCCAGGCGCCCGACGTCATCATGATCGGCGAGATCCGCGACCGCGAGACCATGGAGTACGCGATCCAGTTCTCGGACACCGGCCACCTCGTGCTCGCCACGCTGCACGCCAGCAGTTCGAACCAGGCGCTCGATCGCATCATCAATTTCTTTCCGGACGACCGCCGCGAGCAGCTGCTGATGGACCTCTCTCTCAACATGCGCGCGCTGATCTCGCAGCGCCTGATCCCGCGGGAGTCGGGCCAGGGCCGCATCGCCGCGCTGGAGATCATGCTGCACTCGCCGCTGATCCAGGACCTGATCTTCAAGGGCGAGATCGCCCGCATCAAGGAAGTGATGGCGCGGTCCACGCGCCAGGGCATGAAGACCTTCGACCAGGCGCTGTTCGAGCTGTTCGAGGCGGGGTTCATTTCCTACGAGGACGCGATCCGCAACGCCGATTCCAAGAACGAGCTGCGGTTGCGCGTCAAGCTCGAGAGCAAGCGCGAGCGCAAGGAGCTCGACCACGGGAGCCTCGCCCTCCTCGAGGAAGAAGAGGGGAGGATGCGCTGATGTCCGTGGTGATCGAGGACGCGGGCGCCGCTCCCGACGGCGTGCCTGCCAGCACGCAACCGGTCAACATCAAGCCCCTGCTGCGGCTGATGGTGGAGAAACGGGCCTCCGACCTGTTCTTTTCACCCAACGCGCCGATCAAGGTCAAGATCGAGGGCCAGATCTACCCGGTCAACAAGCAGGTCCTCAACGTCGAGCAGGTGCGCCAGGCGGCCTTCGGGCTGATGACGCCCGCGCAGCTCGCGCAGTTCGAGCGCGACCAGGAGATCGACTTTGCCGTGTCGGAGGCCGGCCTCGGGCGCTTCCGCGTCAACGTCTTCCGCCAGCGCGGCAACCCGGCGATGGTGATGCGCTACATCGCCGTGCGCATCCCGCGCCTGCACGACCTCGGGCTGCCGGAAACGGTCAACGAGCTGATGTCGCACAAGCGCGGGCTGGTGCTGGTGGTCGGGTCGACGGGCTCGGGCAAGTCGACCACGGTCGCCGCGATGCTCAACCATCGCAACGAGAACTACTCCGAGCACATCGTCACGATCGAGGACCCGGTCGAGTTCCTGCACGCCAACAAGCGCTCGATCGTCAACCAGCGGGAAGTCGGCATCGACACCAAGTCCTACGACCACGCGCTGCGCTCGGTGCTGCGGTCGGCCCCCGACGTGGTCATGATCGGCGAGATCCGCGATCGCGAGACGATGCAGGCGGCGATCAACCTCGCGGGCGTGGGGCATCTGGTCGTGGCGACCCTGCACGCGAACAACGCGCCGGAGACGCTGGACCGCATCATCAACATGTTCCCCCGCGAGTACCACCACCAGCTGCTGATGGACCTCTCCCAGTACCTGCGTGCCATCGTCGCCCAGCGCCTCGTGGCGGGGGTCGACGGTCGCAGGGTGGCCGCGGTGGAAGTCATGCTCAACACGTCGCACATCGCCGACCTCGTCCGCAAGGGCGACATCGTCGGGCTCAAGGAGGCGATCTCGGCCAGCAACGAGCGGGGCGTGCAGAGCTTCGACGCCGCGCTGTACAAGCTCGTCCGCGAGGGGCGCATCCCGATCGAGGAAGCGCTCTCGCACGCGGACTCGCGCAGCAACCTCGAGGCGCGGATCAACTTCGGCTGAGTCAGCCCGGGAAGACCTGGGCGGCCTCGAACACCGGGCCGTCTACGCAGACGCGCTTCATCGCCGGTCCCGCCGGTGTCTGCACGCGCACGGCGCAGCCTGCGCAGCCGCCGACCGCGCAGGCCATGAATTCCTCCAGCGACACCTGGCAAGGCAGCCCGAAGCGCTGCGCGACGCGGGCGGTGGCCTCGAGCATCGGCGTCGGACCGCAGGCGAACACCTCCACCTTGGCGAGTGCCGCGCCGTCGAGCGACGCCAGCCATTCCGTCGCGAGTTCGGTGACGAAGCCGTCGTAGCACCCCGGGAAGCCGCTGCGACTGGCGAGGCGGCTGGGGATGCCCCAGGCGTCGAGCATCGGCATGCAGGCGATGGTGCCGGCCGGCAGGTCGGGCACGAGGATGGTCGAGGGCTTGGTGCGGAACGGGAAAGGGATCTCCGAGCCCATCAGCACCAGCGGGCGCCACGCGGCGCGGGTGTCGCCGCGGGTGGCCTCGGCGAGGAACACCATCGGCGGGATGCCGACGCCGCCGCCGACCAGCAGCGGCCACGGACGCTCGGGATGCAGCGTGAAGCCGCGGCCGATCGGGCCGAGCACCGACAGCACGTCGCCCGTGCGGCGCCGCGACAGCGCCGCGAGGCCGGGGCCGACGATCTTGTAGAGCACCTCGATCCAGCCGGCGGCCGGGTCGGTACGCATGATGGACAGGGGCCGGCGCATGGGGATGTCGTCGTCGACGGTCAGGTGCACGAAGCTGCCGGGCTCGGCGCGCGCCGCGCAGCGAGGCGCCTCGATCCGCATCACGAACTGCGAGCCTTCCCAGGCCACCTGGTCGAGGATGCGTCCGTCCTCGAGCGCAATGGACCCGCGGTGCGCGGGGTGTGCCACGGTGCTCATGTCCCGACCCTCCCGGCGATCACGTGCTCCAGCACGGCCATGCGCACCGCGACGCCGTTGCGGACCTGGTCGCGGATCACCGAGCGGGGCCCGTCGGCGACCTCCGAGGCGATCTCCACGCCGCGGTTCATCGGTTGCGGGTGCATGACGATGACGTCCGGCCGGGCGAGGCGCAGCCGCGCGGCATCGAGGCCCCACTCCGCGAAGTACTCCTGCGCCCCGGGAATGGACGCCTGTGTCATGCGTTCCTTCTGGATGCGCAGCATCATGACGACGTCGCAGCCGTCGATGCCGCGCTCGAGGCGGTCGGCCCGCGCGCAGCCGGCAAACTCGCCCGGTTCCGGCATCAGCGCGGGCGGCGCGACCACGCGGATGTCGCGGGCGCCGAGCGTGGCGAAGGCGTGCCAGGCGGAGCGCGCGACGCGTGAGTGGCGCACGTCGCCGACGATGGCG
>JBIIDW010000062.1:0-8250 GCA_044238215.1 Steroidobacteraceae bacterium | reverse complement strand
CGCCCGCGCAGCGCCGCGAGCTGCTGGGAATCGTCGCCGAACTGCTGGCCGGCATCGTGCCGCGCTACCGGGCGCTCGCCGACGCGGGTCGGATCGAGCTCTCCGTGACGCCCTACGGTCATCCGATCGTGCCGCTGCTGCTCGACTTCGGCGCCGCCCGCGAGTCGCAGCCTGGCGCCGCGCTGCCGCGCCACGCGGGCTATCCCGGCGGCACGGCGCGCGCCGATTGGCACGTCGCCGAGGCGATCCGCGTGTTCCGGCGCTGCTTCGGGCGCGACCCGCAGGGCTGCTGGCCTTCGGAGGGAGCCGTCAGCCGCGGCACGCTGGAGCTGCTGGGTCGACACGGCTTGCGCTGGGCGGCCACCGGCGGCGGCGTGCTGCAGGGCAGCTTCGCCTCCCGCGGCGACGCGCCGGTCGAGGCCGACGTCGCTTACGCGCTGCCGGGCGAACGCCTGGCGTGTTTCTTCCGGCACGACGGGCTGTCGGACGCTATCGGCTTCGAGTACGCGCGCTGGCACGGCGACGACGCGGCCGCCAACTTCGCCCACGAACTGGGCCTGCTCGCCGAGCGCTACGCGGGCGATCCGCGCCGTTGCGTGCTGGTGGCGCTCGACGGCGAGAACGCCTGGGAACACTATCCCTGCAACGGCTACTACTTCCTGCGCGGCCTGTACGCCGCCCTCGCAGCGCACCCGCGCCTGGAACTCACCACGCTGTCGGCGGTGCTCGATCGCGACCCCGGGCGCGCCACGCTGCCGGCCGTGGTTGCCGGCAGCTGGGTGCATGGCACGCTGTCGACCTGGATGGGCGATCCGGACAAGAACGCGGCCTGGGACCTGCTCTGCGAGGCCAAGCTCGCTTTCGACGCGACGGTGGGCGGGTTGCCTGCCGCGGCCGCCGAGGCGGCGGGCCGGCAGCTGGCCCTGTGCGAGAGCTCCGACTGGTTCTGGTGGTTCGGCGACTACAACCCTGCGGAGGCCGTGTCCCAGTTCGACGACCTCTACCGTCGGCAACTCGCCACCCTGTACCGGATGCTCGGCCTCGCGCCGCCCGCCGCTCTCGGCCGGCCGATCGGCAGCGGCCGTGGCGCGGCGGAGGGCGAGGGCGCCGAGGGCGGCGGCACGATGCGTCGCGCCCATGCCTGAGGAGCGCCTGCCGCTGCAGGACCGGCGCCGCGCCGGCGTGCTGCTGCACCTCAGCTGCCTCGGGCCCGGGGCGCTCGGCGCACCCGCGCGCGCCTTCGTCGACTGGCTGGCGGACGCGGGCTTCTCGGTGTGGCAGATCCTGCCCGTCGGGCCGCCGGGCGCCGACGGCTCGCCGTACTGGGTCGCGTCGGACCACGCAGGCGATCCGGCGCTTGTCGACGTGCATGAGCAGCCGTCGCCCGAAGGCCCGGAGTGGGAAGCCTTCCTGCGCGCGCAGGCCCACTGGCTCGACGACTATGCGCTGTTCGCGGCGCTGCAGGCGGCGCAGGGCGGCGCAGGCTGGACGCAGTGGCCGCAGCCGCTGCGCGACCGCGAGCCCGCCGCGCTGCGCGAAGCCCGCGAGCGGCACGCCGCCGCGATCCATGCGGTGCAGGTCGGGCAGTTCGCCTTTCACGTGCAGTGGCGGCGGCTGCGCGCGCATGCGCACGCGCGCGGCGTGGGCCTGTTCGGCGACCTGCCGATCTACGTCGCGCCCGACGGCGCCGACACCTGGGCCTGTCGCGACCAGTTCCGCCTCGACGGCGCGGGTGCACCGGTCGAGGTGGCCGGCGTGCCGCCGGATTACTTCGCGGCCGACGGCCAGCGCTGGGGCAACCCGCTGTACGACTGGGACGCCATGCGCGCCGACGGCTTCCGTCACTGGCGTGCGCGGGTCGGCTCGCAGCTTGCGCGCTTCGACCTGCTGCGGCTCGACCATTTCCGCGGGCTGGCTGCGCACTGGGCCGTGCCCGCGTGGGCGCCCACGGCGCGCGAGGGGCGCTGGATCGACACGCCGGGCGCGGCCCTGCTCGAGGCGCTGGCCGCCGATCACGAGGGCCTGCCGCTGGTGGCCGAGGACCTCGGGCTGATCACGCCCGACGTGGAAGCGCTGCGGCGGCGCTTCGCGCTGCCCGGCATGCGGGTGCTGCAGTTCGGCTTCGACGGCTCCGGCGACAACCCGCACCTGCCGCACATGCACCGCGAGGACTCGGTGGTCTACACCGGCACCCACGACAACGACACCTCGGCGGGATGGGCTGCAGCGCTCGACCCGGCCACCCGCGAGCGGGTGGGGTTCTACCTGCGCGCCGCGGACGCGGAGATCCCGGAGGCGCTGGCGCGTGCGGCGCTCGGCTCCGTGGCCCGCCTCGCCGTGCTGCCGATGCAGGACCTGCTCGGGCTGGGCTCGCCGGCGCGCTTCAACACCCCGGGCACGACCGCCGGGAACTGGGCCTGGCGGCTGCCCGACGGGGCCGCCAGCGCCGGACTCGCCACGCGCTGGCTGCGGCTCAACCGGGCCTACGGCAGGGTCGCCTGAGCGGCCGCCGCCGCGCTACACTCCCATCCATGATGTCTCGGCTGCGGGCCCTGCTGCTCCTGGTGCCGGTGCTGGCCCTGGCCGGCTGCTCGGCGTTCGCGCCCCGGCTCGAGACGCCCAAGCTCTCGATCGTCTCCGTCGAACTCGTCAAGGGCGAGCTGTTCGAGCAGCGGCTGCGCGCGCGGATGCGCGTGCAGAACCCGAACGACCGCGAGCTCGCGGTCAAGGGCATCACCTACACGATCGAACTCGGCGGCGAGGAACTGGGCCGCGGGCTGTCCGGCAGCAGTTTCATCGTGCCGCGGCTCGGCGAGGCCGAGTTCGACATGATGATCACCGCGAACCTCGCCGGCACGCTGCTCAAGCTCGCGGGCCGCGCCGAGAAGGAGGGCCGTGTGCCGGGCGCCCTCGACTACCGGATCGTGGGCAAGGTGCAGCTGTCGAGCGGGCTGCTGCGCAGCGTGCCGTTCGACCAGAAGGGCACGCTCAGGCTGCGCTGAGCCGCTCGTACAGCCGGGCGTACTCCGCGCCCTGGCGCTCCCACGAGAAATCCTCCGCCATCGCGTTGCGCACCAGCCGCGACCAGTGCGCGGGCTGGCCGAACAGGTCCAGCGCGCGCCCCAGGGCCCAGGCCATCGCCGGAGCGTCGAAGTCGTTGAACACCACGCCGGTGCCCTCGCCGGTGGCCTCGTCGTAGTGCCGTACCGAGTCGGCGAGGCCGCCCGTGCGGCGCACCACAGGGATCGTGCCGTAGCGCAGCGAGTACATCTGGTTGAGGCCGCAGGGCTCGTAGCGCGAGGGCATCAGGAAGATGTCGGCGGCGGCCTCGATCCAGTGCGCCAGCGGTTCGTCGTAGCCGCGGTGGAACACGACGCGCTCCGGGAACCGGCGCTGCAGCGTCGTGAAGAATGCCTCGTAGCGCGGCTCGCCGCCGCCGAGCGCAACCAGGCAGGCGTCGCGCCGCTCGAGCACCGGCGGCAGCGTGTCGACCAGCAGTTCGAACCCCTTCTGCTCGGCGAGGCGGCTGACGATGCCGAGCAGCGCGGTGGCGGGCCCGTGGCGCAGGCGCAGGCGGTCGAGGAACTCCGCCTTCAGCCCGGCCTTCACCTCGAGCCGCCCGGCGTCGTAGTGTCGCGGCAGCCAGCGGTCGTGGCGTGGATCCCAGTCGTCGTAGTCGACGCCGTTGAGGATGCCGGTGAGCGCGCCGGAGCGCGCGCGAAGGCTGTCCTCGAGGCCCATGCCGTACGCGGGCGTGAGGATCTCGCGCGCGTAGGTCGGGCTGACGGTGGTGATTGCGTCGGCATAGAGGATGCCGTGGCGCAGCGGGTTCACCCTGCCTGCGCGCAGTTCCTCCTGATGCAGCGGCCCGGGGTCGGCGAGGCCGACGTCGCCGGCGTGCGCGGCGTCGAAGGTGCCCTGATAGCCGATGTTGTGGATCGTCAGCACGCTGCGCGTGCCGGCGAACAGGCGGTCCCAGGCATAGGCGGTGCGCAGCAGCAGCGGGCCGAAGGCCGTGTGCCAGTCGTTGCAGTGCAGGATGGACGGCGACCAGCCGGTGCGCTGGCAGGACTCCAGCACGGCGCGCGTCAGCGCGAGGTAGCGCAGGTGCTCGTCAGGTGCGTCGGAGTAGAGCGCGGGGCGATCGAACAGCGCCGGGCAGTCGACGAAATACACCGGGGCGCCCGAGCGCGGCAGCACGGCTCGCTGCAGGCCGTAGCGGAAGCGGTGGCCGCCGAACTCCAGCGGCAGGTCCTGGTGCGCAGGCAGCGGCGTGATGCCATGCGCGGCGCGATCGACGGCGCGATGGAGGGGGATGAACAGCCGCACGTCGTGCCCTGCGGCGTGCAGGTACTTCGCGAGTGCCCCGGCCACGTCGGCGAGTCCGCCGGTCTTGGCGTAGGGGGTGGCTTCCGATGCGAGCAGGCAGACCGCGGGCGGCATGCGCGCGAGTGTACAGCCCGGTATCGTCCATTATCATTTCGGCTTGTCCGCGTCGGAGAACGCCATGCTCGTGCGTCGGGTGCTGCTCGTGCTGACGATCGCGTTGCTGCTGGCCGCGTCGCTCGCTGCGGGCGTGGTGGCGTCGGACTGGCCGTTCTGGCGGCGGGTGTTCGCGATCGCCCAGCTCACCGACGGCGGCGAGTGGCCGGACTCCTTCTACCAGCCCGTGGCGCGCATCGACGGCGGCGGCCGGGCGCCGCCGCTGCCGCCTGCGGCGCCCGGCGAGGGCTCCATCGACCCGGTGGCACTCGAGGCCGCGGCGGCCTGGGCCGAGGCCCACAACACTGTGGCGCTGCTGGTGCTGCACGACGGCCGCCTGGTGCTCGAGCGCTATTGGCAGGGGATGAGCGCGGACCAGCCGTGGTCGGGGCGCGCGATGAGCCGTTCGCTGGTCGGTCTGGCCTACGGCTTCGCGGTCGCCGAGGGGCGCGTGGCGCTCGACGACCCCGTGGGCCGGCACCTGCGCGAGTGGCGGGACGACCCGCGCGGCGCGATCACCGTCCGGCAGCTGCTGCAGAACGTCTCCGGGCTCGAGGAAGTCCCGCTCAGCGCCGTGCGGCCGCCGCCCGGCGCGTCGCTGCGCGAGCGCGTCGACGCCTTCCTGGAGTCGTACATCGGCAAGAACGCGCGGATCGCACTCGGCTCGGACATGGCCGCCGTCGCCCTGTCGTTCGATCTGGCCGAGGCCCCCGGCAGCCGCTTCGCGTTCTCCAACGCCAACTCGCAGCTCGCCGGCGTGGTGCTCGAGCGCGCCACCGGCGAACCCTACGAGCGCTACGTCGAGAGCCGGCTGTGGGGGCCACTGGGCGCGGGCGCCGGCGAGTTCTACATGGACCGGCGGAACGGCATGCCGGCGGTCTACTGCTGCTTCCGCGCGTTGCCGCGCGACTGGCTGCGCCTCGGTGCGCTGCTCGCCGACGACGGGCGGCTGGACGGTCGGCGCATCCTGCCCGAGGGCTGGGTCGCGACGCTGCGCGGCGGCTCCGCGGTCAACCCGCTGTACGGCCTGCAGTTGTGGTCCGGGCGCGCGCGCGCCGGGCTGCGGCCCTACAGCCAGGGCGGCCAGCCCGGCGCAATTCGGCACGGCGAGGACTACCTGACCGACGACGTCGTCTGGATGGAGGGCGGGGGCGGCCGGACGATCTGGGCAATCCCCTCCGAGCGGCTCGTGATCGTCCGGCTCGGCCGCGGCTCGCCGGGCTGGGACGCCTCGGTGCTGCCCAACACGCTGCTGCGGGGTATCCGGCGCCCGCCGCCCGCATGATGGCTCCGCGGCGCCTGCGGCGGCGGCGCCTTCGGTTCCCGTGAGATCATCTCCGGATGGCTGAAGTGAACAAGCTGACGCTGGCGAGCGTTGCGATAGCCGTCGTCTGCGCGGGCTGGGCGGTCTACGCGACCAAGCACGCCGACAAGCCGACCGGCGGTTTCGGGCCGCCGGGCGCGATGGGCGGCCCGCCGGCAGCGCCACCGGGCGGCCCGTCGCGCAGCCCGGGCGCGCGTCCCGGCACCGGCCCGTCGGGCGCGATGGGCGCCGGGATCCCGGTGCCGGTCAAGTCTGTGGTCGTCGAGGAGCGCGAACTGGCGCGCGAACTGCGCGCGCTCGGCTCGGTGCGCGCCAACGAGTCCGTGGAGATCACCGCCAAGGCGTCCAACCTCGTGGCAGCGGTGCGTTTCCGCGACGGCCAGCTGGTGGCGCGCGGCGACGTGCTCGTCGAGCTGGACAGCGCCCAGGCCCGGGCTGACCTCGCCGCCGCGACCGCAGCGCTCACCGAGAGCATCAGCCAGTACGAGCGCAGCCGCGAGCTCCTGCCCACGCAGGCGCTGTCGAAGTCGCAGTTCGACCAGATCGACGCCGCGCGCAAGGCCAACCAGGCTCGGGTCGACGCCGCGCGGGCGCGGCTCGAGGACATGGCCATCCGCGCCCCGTTCGCGGGTCGTGTCGGGCTGCGTCGCGTCAGCGTCGGCAGCCTGATCGCCCCCGGCACGGTGATCACGACGCTCGACGACACCCGCGTGCTCAAGCTCGACTTCCCGGTGCCCGAGAACGACCTCAGCGCGCTGCGCGAGGGACTGCCCGTGGTCGCGCGCTCCACCGCCTATCCCGAGCGCGCGTTCGCCGGCCGCGTGTCCAGCATCGACTCGCGCGTCGACCCCGACACGCGCTCGATCACCGTGCGCGCCGAGATTCCCAACGTCGACGGGCTGCTCAAGCCGGGCATGTTCATGTCCGTCACGCTCGAGCGCGACCGGCGCCGTGCGGTCCTGATCCCCGAGGAGGCGCTGGTGCCCGAGCAGCAGCGCCAGTACGTGTTCGTGGCGGCGGACGGCCGGGTCGCGCGGCGCGAGGTGCGGATCGGCGCGCGCCGCCCCGGCAGCGTCGAGATCGCCGACGGGCTCGCGCCCGGCGAGCGCATCGTGGTCGAGGGCACGGTCCGGCTGCGTGACGGCAGCACGATCAACGACCTCGCGGCAGCCGCGCCGGCCGCGCCGCCCGCCGGCGCGCGTCCGCCCGGGGCCCGCGGGTGATCCTCTCCGACATCTCGATCCGCCGCCCGGTGTTCGCCACCGTGGTGTCGCTGCTGCTGGTGATCCTCGGCACGATGGCGGCCCTGCGGCTGTCGGTCCGCGAGTACCCGGACATCAACCGGCCGATCGTCGGCGTGTCGGTGTTCTATCGCGGCGCGAGCGCAACGGTGGTCGAGTCGCGCATCGTCCAGGTCATCGAGGACCAGATCGCCGGCATCGAAGGCGTCGAGAAGCTGACTTCGGCCAGTCGCGACGAGTTCGCGCGCATCAACATCGAGTTCTCGCTGGACCGCGACCTCGATGCGGCCGCCAACGACGTGCGCGAGAGGATCTCGCGCATCCAGGGCCGCCTGCCCGAGGAGGCCGACGCCCCGCAGATCACCAAGGTCGACGACACCGCCGAGGCGGTCCTCTACATCAACTTCGCCAGTCCCAAGCGCGACGTGCTCGAGCTCAGCGAGTACATCGACCAGTTCGTGGTCGACCGCTTCGCGGTGATCCCAGGCGTCGCCGCGGTGAACCTCGCCGGCGGCAGCCGCTACGCGATGCGCGTCTGGCTGGACCGTGAGGCCCTGGCCGCACGCCAGCTCACGGTCAGCGACGTCGAGGGCGCGCTGCGGCGCGAGAACGTCGAGCTGCCCGCCGGGCGCATCGAGTCGAAGGAGCGCGAGTTCACGCTGCGCACCCGCACCTCGCTCGAGAGCGAGGACGAGTTCCGCGCGCTGGTGATCGGGCGCGGGCCGGACGGCTACCTCGTCCGCCTCGGCGACGTCGCGCAGGTGCGGCTCGCGGCCGAGCAGACCCGCACCCTGGCCCGTTCCAACGGTCTGCCCGGAATCAGCATCGGCGTGACCGCCACCTCGAAGGCCAACGTGCTCGACGTCTCGAAGGCGGTCCGGGCGGAGCTCGAGGCATTGCGGCCGTCGCTGCCCGCCGACATCGACGCCGACGTGAACCTCGACTTCACGATGTTCGTCGAGGAGTCGATGCGCAAGGTCGCCACCGTGCTGGCCGAGACCCTGCTGATCGTGCTCGTGGTGATCTTCGTGTTCCTCGGCACGCTGCGCGCAACGCTGATCCCGGCGGTCACGATCCCGGTGTCGCTGCTGGCGGCGGCGATGGTCATGGCGCTCCTCGGCTACTCGATCAACACCCTCACGCTGCTCGGTGCGGTGCTCGCCATCGGCCTGGTCGTCGACGACGCGATCGTGGTGCTCGAGA
>JBIIDW010000094.1:0-7117 GCA_044238215.1 Steroidobacteraceae bacterium | reverse complement strand
ATGGGCGGTACCGACACCGAGGACTCGGAGCATATGGTCACCGAGACCCTGATCCGCGGCATGTACGCATACTGGCGCCGAGTGATGGAGTGCTAGCCGTGCTCGAGCCGCAAGCCTACCTGCGCCTGCTGCAGCTCTACGGCGAGTACTCGATGGTCGTCGACTCGAACGACTGGGACCGATGGCCCGACTTCTTCGTCGAGGACGGAATCTATCGCCTCCAGCCCCGCGAGAACCATGAGCAGAAGCTGCCCCTCTGCCTGCTGTCGCTCGAGGGTAGGGCCATGCTGCGGGATCGTGTCTATGGCGTGCGCGAGACCCTCTACCACGATCCGTACTACCAGCGGCACGTGGTCAGCGTCCCGCACGTGATCAGCGTGGAGGACGGCGGGCGCCGGGTGGTCGCGCAGGCGAACTATGCCGTCGTGCGCACCAAGTACGACCGTGAGTCGACTGTCTTCAACGCGGGCCGCTATCACGACGTCGTCGTCGACACGCCCGACGGTTTTCGCTTCGCCTCGCGGCTCTGCGTGTACGACACCGAGATGATCCCCAACTCCCTGATCTATCCGATATGAGCGACGCTGCAGGCTGGAGTGTCGTGGCCCGAGAGGAAGCCATCGCAGAGGGCGAGGTGGTCGGCGTCCGCGTGGGCGAGCGCCACCTCGCGCTGTACCGGATCGATGGCCAGGTGTTCGCCACGGACGGCATCTGCACGCACCAGCGCGTGCGCCTCTGCGACGGCTTCCTGGAAAACGGGGAGATCGAGTGCCCGTTGCACCAGGGCCGGTTCGACGTGCGCACGGGCAAGGCGCTCTGCGCGCCGCTGACCGTCGACCTGCGGGTGTTCCCCGTGCACATCGAGGGTGGCAACGTCCTGGTGGACCTGGGCACCTGAGCCAGCGCGACGATGCTCCAGCCGACCGACACCGTGGTCATCGTCGGCGGCGGCCAGGCCGCCGCCTGGGCAGCGCGGGGTGCCCGGGACGCAGGCTATGAGGGAAGGCTCGTGATGCTCTGTGGCGAGGCTTTGCTGCCGTATGAGCGGCCGCCGCTGTCCAAGGCCGTGCTGCTCGGCGAGGCGGAACCCGAGTCGACCCGGATCTTCCCGGAATCCGCCTACGACGAACTTCGCGTGGAGCTGCGGCTCGGTGCCGTGGCGCAGGCGATCGATACGGGGCGCCGGATCGTCACGGCGGGGGCGGGAGAGTCCTTCGCATATTCGCGGTTGATCCTGTGCACCGGCGGTCGGGCGCGTCCGCTGCCCGTGCTGGGCGGTGACCGGCCCGGCGTGCACGTGCTGCGCACGGTCGGCGATGCGCAGCGCCTTGGCGCGGCAATGCGCGCCGCGCGTCGCGTCGCGGTCGTCGGCGGCGGCTGGATCGGGCTCGAAGCCGCAGCTGCGGCCCGGCGCCTCGGGCTCGAGGTCGTATTGCTCGAGGCGCAGGAACGCCTCTGCCCGCGCGTTCTCCCCGAACTGCTGTCGGCGGCGCTGCGTGAGCGGCACGTCGCCGCCGGAACGGATGTGCGCACCGCTTGCGGAGTGCGCGGCGTCTCGGAGTCCCCGTCCGGACGAATGCGGGTCGAGTGCGACGACGGGCGGACCGAGGAGGTCGATCTCGTCGTGGCGGGGATCGGCCTCGTGCCCAACGACGGACTCGCCCGAGCCGCCGGCCTCGCCGTCGATGGCGGCGTGCTCGTCGATGCGCACTGCCGGACCTCCGATCCCTTCGTCTACGCTGCCGGCGACGTGGCCGTGGTGCCGGTGGGCGGAACGGGGATTCGTGTCCGTCTCGAATCCTGGCAGAACGCCCAGGACCAGGGCATCTGCGCGGCGCGCAACGCGGTGGGCGTGGAGGCCATCTACGACCCTCTGCCGTGGTTCTGGTCCGACCAGCACGGCTTCACGATGCAGATCCTGGGGTTTCCTTTGCAGGGCGAGCGCTGCGTCGTCCGGGGCGACCTGCAGGGTGCCTTCACCGCGTTCTTCCTGACCGGCCCCCGCGTGGTCGCCGCAGTGGCCTGCGACGCACCGCGCGATGCGCGGGCGGCGCGCCGCCTGATCGAGCGCCGGATCGTCGTTCGCGAGGAAGAGCTTGCGGATCCCGCGATCAGCCTCGCCGCCATGGCCAATGCCGCATGACCCAGGGAGCTCGTCCGATGACGCCAGTGCTGCACGGTTACTTCCGCTCGTCTGCGTCCTATCGCGTGCGCATCGCACTGAACCTGAAAGGCATCGACTACGAGCAGGCGAGCGTGCACCTCACGCGTGACGGCGGCGCGCAGTTCACGGCGGGCTTCCGGGAGCTCAATCCGCAGGCGCTCGTTCCCGTGCTGCGGGACGGTGACCTCGTGCTGGGTCAATCGATGGCGATCCTCGAGTACTTCGAGGATCGATGGCCCATGCCGGCGCTGCTGCCCGCCGATCCGGCCCGGCGCGCGTGGGTGCGGCAGCTGGCGCTGATCGTCGCCTGCGACGTTCATCCACTCAACAACCTGCGCGTGCTTCGCTACCTCACGGATCGGCTCGGGGCGGGCGAACCGGAGAAGACGGCCTGGATCCATCACTGGATCGCGCTGGGCTTGAAATCGATGGAGTTGCTTCTCGCGCGCGCACCGCAGCGCGGCCGATTCTGTGATGGCGATTCCCCGACCCTCGCGGACTGCTGCCTCGTGCCGCAGATGTTCAACGCGAGGCGGTTCAACGTCCCTCTCGATCCGTATCCCCGCTTGTGCGCGATCGAAGCCGAGTGCCTCGCCCTCGAGGCTTTTGCAAGCGCGCATCCGTCCCGGCAGCCGGACGCCGAGTGAGCCCGGCAGCCCCAACGACCCCCGCCGTGCTGAAGACCAGGAGCCGACCATGAAGTACCAGCTGTTCCAGTACCGCGATGCCACCGGCGCGTTATGCGCCGGCATGCATGTCGCCGGAGGCTTCTTCGACCTGGGCGGCGTGACCCTCGATTTCCTGCTCGCGGACTGGGGCGCCGAGGCGGCGCGGCTCGAGGCGCTGGCCGATGTCGCTACGACAGGCGAGGGGCGGCTCAGGCGCCTCGATCCGGGGGCGCTGATCTTCGGTCCCGCTGCGCCGATGGGCGCCACCATCTATGGTGCCGGCGCCAACTACCGTGATCACGTCGAGGCTATGTCGCGGGCACTCAATATGAAGCTCTCGCTGGACCCGAAGGGCGAGGGCATCCCGCCATGGCACTTCATCAAGCCCGGCCGGGCCACGCTTGCCGGCCACATGGAGCGCGTCAGCATTCCGGCCTACTCACGCAAGTTCGACTGGGAGGCGGAGCTGGCGGTGATCATCGGCTCGCGTGCACGCGACGTTTCGGTCGAGAACGCGCTGGCCTGTGTCGCAGGGTACAGCTGCGCCAACGACCTCTCGGCCCGCGATGCGTTCGCGCGCCACGCGGTCGACTTGTCCTCGCCGTTTCATTTCGACTGGATCGGGCACAAGTGCTTCCCAGGGGCGTGCCCCGTCGGGCCGTTCCTCACCCCGGCTCAGTTCGTCGGCTCGCCCGAAGCGCTTGGTATCCGCCTCTGGGTGAACGACAGGCTGCGTCAGGACGGGAACACGCGGAACCACCTGTACGGGGTCGCCGAACAGATCGCCTACCTGAGCTCGCGCATAGAGCTGCAGCCCGGTGACGTACTGCTGACCGGGACGCCGGCGGGTGTCGGGATGGAGACGGGCACCTTTCTGGCACGCGGCGACGTGGTTCGCGTGGAGATCGATCACCTCGGCACTCTGGTGACGCCGCTCGCATGAGCGCCTTGGGCGGGCGGTGGAGTCCGGCGGGCAGGGCCGCACTCGCATTGGCCGCCTGCGGCGCGCTGGGTGTCATCGCCCATGCCCACGGCATCGGCGGTTCCGATGCCGTCTTCGTCCAGGGCCAGCAGGGTCCCGCGGTCGTTCCGTTCATGTACCTCGGCGCCAAGCACATGGTCACCGGGTACGATCATCTCCTGTTCCTGGCGGGCGTGATCTTCTGGCTACGGCGCCTGCGCGACGTCGTCGTGTACGTGACCCTGTTTGCCGTCGGGCACTCGATCACGCTGCTCGCGGGCACGTTGCTGGACGTCTCGGTCGACGACCACCTGGTCGATGCGGCCATCGGCCTCTCCGTCGCCTGGAAGGCCTTCGACAACCTTGGCGGCTCGAGGCTCTTCTTCGGGCGTCAGCCCGACAACCGGTTGCCGGTATTTGGCTTCGGCCTCGTCCACGGTCTCGGACTGGCGACGAAGCTGCAGGCGCTCGACATGAATCGCGAAGGCCTGGTCGAGAACCTGGTGGCCTTCAACCTGGGCGTCGAGCTGGGGCAGCTGCTTGCGCTGGTCGGCATCTACCTGCTCATTTCCCGCGCCGCGCGCAGGGCTCTCGAAGGGCACGGCGCCACGGTGTTCAACGCGTCACTGATGCTGGCCGGGTTCCTGCTCGCCGGATGGCAGTTCGCTCACTACCTGCTCGAGGGTTGAATCACATGACTACCCCTACCGCGCCGAGCCGGGGACTTGTGACCCACCCCCTCATGATCGCCGCCGGCACGCTGCTGCTCGCCGTGCTGATCGTCGTCGGTGTCGTGCTGCCCGCGGAATTCGGCCGCGATCCACTCGGTCTCGGACGCGCGACCGGACTGCTGCGACTCGCGGAGACCCCGGAAGCGGAGGCATATGTCGGCAACGCTGCTGCTTCGCCCGCCGGCGTCCACGCACAGCCTTTTCGCGAGGACATCATCGAGATACCGCTCGGCTACGTCGGCGGCGGTGTCGGGCCCTACAGTCTCGAGTACAAGGTGGCGATGAACCGCGGCGCCGTGCTGCTGTACGAGTGGCAGGCGGTCGGGCTCGACGACCCCTCCGGCCTGGCGTTCGACTTCCATGGTCACACGCTGCCGGGAAGCCCGGACGAGAAGATGGTGGTGGCCTCATATCGCAAGGGTCGCGGTGCTGCGGAGCGTGGCTCGCTGACTGCGCCTGTCGATGGCATCCATGGCTGGTACTTCGAGAACCGCACGCGCGCCCCGATCGTCGTTCGGCTGCGGGTCATCGGACCCTATGCACTGGTTGCACCCGGTGATCCGGGGAACGAGTTCGGAATCGAGCCGAACCTTCCGGCCGGGCAGGTGCAGCCCCGCCTGCGTCGGCCCGCCGGCGGGCATTGATGGACTGAGAGCGTCCTCTCGAGGGCTGGCAGCCCCTACATCTGCACGTCGAGGATCACCTCGGTCGCCTTGCGCTCGCCGCCGTCCTGCCACGCTACCTCGAAGCGGTTGATCCCCTTCTGGAAGTGCTTGGCGAGCGGCTTGAGCTTGATCTCGCCGACCGCCTCGGCGGTGCCGTCGGCTTCCTTCGGCGAGGTGATCTGCACCGGGATCGCATCGACGCTCTTGCCGTTCACGCTGTCGATGACCAGCTTGCCCGGCAGCGGCGCGTCCTTGCTGAGCTTCAGCCGCAGCGTCTCCGGCTTCTGCTGCGCAAGCAGGTCGTCGATCATCGCTTCGGCGCTGAGCGCGCTGCCGGCGAGCCCCGAGAGGTTCACGCGCCGCGGCGGCGCGGCCCCCGGTTCGCCCTTGAGCGTGAGGTCGTTGACCGTGGTCACGTCGAACACCGTGCCCGGAGGCAGCTCCGCGGCGCCGCCCGGCACGAACAGCACCGGCCACAGCAGCAGCAGGCCGACCGTCCAGACCACGGCTTTGCGCCCGGAGCCTTCCTTGTTATAGCCGCCACTCAGCATGATGTTCTGGCCGTCGACGCTCCTCGCGTCGAGCCCGGCCAGCGAGATCTTGCCCTCGGTGCCGCCCATGTTGCTGCGCTTGACCTTGTCGACGCGGCAGGACGCGTTGGCACCGCCCTTGATGAACACCGTGCCCTCGTGTTCCACGTCGCGCCACACCCGGCAGGGCACCGTCATCCCCACCTCCGACTCGCCGCGCTTGCTCGAGACCTCCTTGTCGGTGACGAGGTAGATCCGGCTGCCGGAGGGCAGCACGCGATCGGCGGTGCTGGCGACCGCGGCGGCCCAGGGCTGGACAACCAGCAGTGCAGAAAGCAACAAAATAACGCTCTTTGCGACGCTCTTCCTCGGGCCGTGCATGGTCGACGCTCCCTTTGTTGATTATTGGTTATCGGCGTTTTCGCGATACTGAACCCGCGCGCGCGCAAACGCAAAATCGGCGCTCGCCCGCGCAGTCAGTCTTTCTCGCTGCCGGTGAGGCCCTCGAGCCGTTTGAAGTCGGCGTCCGCTGATTCGAGATTCGCCCCATGCCGGCGGGCGCAGGCGGCGATCAGCAGATCGGTTGCCGGCACGGTGATGCCGCGCCTGCGCGCTTCGCGGGCGAGGGTGCGCGCAGCGCCCCAGACAGCGTCGTCGATCGGCAGCGACGTGAGCACGCGCTCGAAATCCCGCAGCACCGATCGTTCACGCTCGCCGCCGGCGCCGTTCCAGAGCTCGAGCCGGACCATGTCGCACCAGCAGGCTTCACCCTCGCGCAGGGCCTGGCTCACTCGGGCCCGCACGACGGCGTCGCCATCGGGTCGCAGGAAATGGATCCAGGACGAGGAGTCGACGAGGATCACGTTCCGGCCGCCTCAGGAGCGGCGGCGCAGCGATCGGAGCTCCTCGACGCCGACCAGATCAGCGCAGCTGCCGGCGTGTCTGGTCAACGCCGCCATGCGACGACGCTGGTTGAACTCGCGGATCGCCAGCACGATCGCCTCGCGCTTCGTCGACGCCTTGGCGAATCGCATCGCGTCGGCGAGCTCGTCGTCTGGAATGTCGACGGTAGTCTTCATTATTCCAACTATGAGCTTTTCGTAATCCGCAGTCAAAACAACTGGAATCCTGGCCGGCCGCCAGGCACCGGGCCTGCGTAGTACGATCCCGGCCATGAGCGAGCAAGCTTCGACCCGCGGCCCGGCCGCCCCGGTGCGCCTGTTCCAGGCCATCGCCATGCAGACGATCAACCACGCCGTGAACGGCGCGCGCACGCGCGAGGAGGCGATGGCGATCGTGCACCGCAGCATCGACCGCTGGGAGGAGCTGCTCGGCTACGCCGCCGGCCGCCCCGGGGCCATGCCCCGCGTGGTCGTCTTCCCCGAGTTCAACCTGCAG
>JBIIDW010000061.1:0-8340 GCA_044238215.1 Steroidobacteraceae bacterium | reverse complement strand
CTCGTGCTGCTGCCCGAGGGACTGGCGGCACTGCGCGCGGCCCGGGCAAATCGACTGCAGACCAGCCTGAACCTCGCGCTTGGCTCCGCGCTGGCGTCGATCGGCCTGACGATCCCGACCGTGGCGATCATCTCGGTCATGAACGGCTGGACACTGGAACTGGGCCTCGATGCGCGCGGCACGGTGCTGCTCGCGCTGGCCTTGCTGGTCACGACGCTGTCGCTCGGCACCGGCCGGACCACCATCCTGCAGGGCGCGGTGCACCTGGTGCTCTGCGCGGTCTACCTGTTCACGACCATGGTGCCGTGACGGGTCAGGCCTCGCGCAGGCTCTCGGGCACGTGCGGCGCCAGCAGTTCGACGAGCGCCGAGTAGACGCGCGGGTTGCCCGCGATGATGTTGCCGCCCTGGCGGTACTCGCTGCCCGTGAGCGTGCCGACGTGCCCGCCGGCTTCCTGGATGAGCAGCGATCCCGCGGCCGTGTCCCAGGGGCTGAGGCCGATCTCCCAGAAGCCGTCGGTGCGGCCGGCGGCGACGTAGGCGAGATCGAGCGCGGCGGACCCGGGCCGACGCACGCCCGCCGCCACCTGCGTGACGGCCTTGAGCATCGCCAGGTAGGGGTCGATGTACTTGACGTTGGCGCGATACGGGAAGCCCGTGCCGATCAGTGAGCCTTCGAGACCGCGCTGGCCGCTGACGCGGATGCGGCGGTTCTCCAGGTGCGCGCCGCCCCCGCGTGATGCGGTGAACACTTCCTGGCGCATGGGGTCGTAGATCACCGCATGCTCGAGGCGGTCGCGCACCCGACAGGCGATGGAGATGCAGAAGGTGGGGAAGCCGTGCAGGAAGTTGGTGGTGCCGTCGAGCGGGTCCACGATCCACTGCACCGGGCCGCTGCCGATCTCGCCGCTCTCCTCGCAGAGGAAAGCGTGGTCCGGGTAGGCCTTGCGGATCGTGGCGACGATCTCCGCTTCGGCGGCGCGATCGACCTCGCTGACGAAGTCGTTGCGGCCCTTGCTCGACACCTCGAGCGAGTCCAGACGGTTCAGGCTGCGGACGATGACGTCCGCGGCGCGGCGCGCGGCGCGCAGGCCGATGTTGAGGAGTGGCTGCATTCTGGCAAAGAGCGGCAAGGCGAAGGCCGGTAGAATACCACGCGGTCGCCCTCGACCCCGCCCGCAGCGCCGACTCCGATGAGCCCGTCCGCACCCCCAGACATCCGCGTCGTCATGCTCGAGACCTCGCACCCCGGCAACATCGGGGCCGCGGCGCGCGCCATGAAGAACATGGGCCTGACGCAGCTCGTGCTGGTGCGGCCCAGGAGCTTTCCGGATCCCGAGGCCAGCGCGCGCGCGTCGGGGGCCGGCGACGTGCTCGCCTCCGCGCGCGTGGTCGACACGCTGCTCGAAGGCATCGCCGACTGCGGGCTGGTGGTCGCCACCACTGCCCGCGACCGGGACCAGAACATCCGCGTCCTCGACGTCCGTGATGCGGCGGCGCGCGTGGTGACCGAGGCCCGCCGTGGCCCGGTGGCACTGCTGTTCGGCAACGAGCGCACCGGGCTGACCAACGACGAACTGGCCCTCGCTCACCTGCTGCTGCGCATTCCGACGGATCCCGTCTACCCTTCGCTCAACCTCGCCCAGGCCGTGCAGATCGTCTGCTACGAGGTCCGGCTCGCTGCCGGTGCCCGCCACGAGGCCGCGCCGCCCGCGGTCGCACTGGCCTCCGCCAGCGACATGGAGCGCCTGTATGCACACCTTCAGGAGGTGCTCGACGAGGTGGGCTTCCGCGACCGGACCGCGAGCGGTCGCCACCTCATGGAGAGGATCCGCCGGTTCGTCAACCGCGCCGAACTCGACTGCAACGAGGCCAACATCCTGCGGGGCATCCTGACGGCGATCCAGCAGAAGCGCCGGCAGGCCGGCCGGCGATGAGGCCGCACGCCCTCCCGTGCGCGGACCGATGAGCGGGGCGGTGCAGGCGCCCGTCTACCTCGACCACGCGGCCACGACGCCGGTCGACCCGCGGGTCGCCGTCGCGATGGCCGAATGCCTCACGGAGGAGGGTGTCTTCGGCAATCCGGCCTCGGCGACGCACGCCTACGGGCGCGAGGCCGCCGCGGCCCTCGAGTCCGCTCGGGCGGACGTCGCGGCGCTGGTCGGCACGGAGCCCGAGGCCGTGATCTTCACTTCCGGCGCCACGGAAGCCGACAACCTCGCGATATTCGGCGTGGCCGCCGCCAGCGGCGCGCCGGGCTGTCACATCGTGACCCAGGCGACCGAGCACAAGGCCGTGCTGGACGCCTGCCTGCGCCTGAGGCGGCGGGGCGTCGAGGTGACCGTGCTGCCTACCGACTCCGACGGCTGCGTGAGTTCAGATCGACTCGCGGGTGCGCTGCGTCCCGAGACCCGGCTCGTGTCCATCATGCACGCCAACAACGAGACCGGCGTGCTGCAGGACATTGCCCGGCTGGCAGCGGTCTGCCGCGACCGCGGCGTGCTGCTGCACGCCGACGCGGCCCAGTCGGCAGGCCGTCTGCCGGTCGACCTGCACGCACTTGGAGTCGACCTGCTGTCGCTGTCTGCCCACAAGCTCTACGGGCCGAAGGGCGTCGGCGCCCTGGTCGTGTCGCCGCGCGCGAGGCCGTGCCTGGAGCCGCAGCTCGCCGGCGGCGGGCAGGAGCGCGGCCTGCGTCCCGGAACGGTTGCGGTGCATCAGGCGGTGGGCTTCGCCGCCGCGGTGCGCCTCGTGCGCGCCGGCCGGGACGCGGAGTCCGCGCGCCTCGGCCTGCTGGGTGACCGGCTCGCCGCCGCCCTGCAGGCCCTCGGCGGCGTCAGGATCAACGGCGCCGGCGCGCCGAGGCTGCCCGGCTTCGTCTCGGCCAGCTTCGATGGCGTGGAGGGTGAGAGCCTGGTGGCCGGTCTCGCGGAGCTCGCCGTGGCGAGCGGTGCCGCCTGCGACTCCGCGACCGGTGAGCCTTCGCACGTGCTCCGCGCCCTCGGCGTCAGCCCCGAGCGGGCGCAGGCCACGCTGCGCCTCACGCTGGGCCGGGGCACGACCGCTGCCGACGTCGAGTGCGCGATCGCAGCCGTGAGCCGCGAGGTCCAGCGCCTGAGGGCCATCGCGCCGTGAGGCCTCCGATCGATCCGCAGCCCCTCCCGGAGCCGGTTGCACGGCTGTTTCGCGCGCCGCGGCACGCCGGCCGGCCGCCGGGCCCCTCAGCCGGGGGGCCGGTATCGGGGGGCTCGCGGGAACCCGGCGCCGGCCGCTGGGTCCATGGGGAGGCGGGCCGACGGCGTGACGGCGCGCAACTGCGGTTCCATCTGCAACTGGACCCGGCGGGGAGGGTGTGCGACGCGCGCTTCGAGGCCTTCGGGTGTCCCTGGACGGTCGCGGCAGCCGAGTGGCTGGCGTCCCGGCTGCCGGGCCGCGCCGTGGTCGACCTCGTGCCGGGGACTCCCCTCGAGTGGGCCGGCTCGCTCGGCGTCCCGGTCGAGCGGCTCGGTCGGCTGCTGGTGATCGAAGACGCGCTGCGTGCCGCTCAGCGCGCCGCCCTCGCCGGTCCCGGTCCTGCGACGGACGTCGGTTTACACGCCGGGCCTTCGCACTAAACTATTGACTCTCGTGGAGGAAACGAAGCACATGGCGATTTCGCTGACGGCGTCGGCGGCGGACCGGATCCGCAGCTTCATCGACGCCCGCGGACAGGGTCTGGGGTTGCGGCTCGGCGTGCGCAAGACCGGCTGCTCGGGCTTCGCCTACGTCGTCAACTACGCCGACTCCACCCTGGAAGACGACGTCGTCTTCGAGGATCGGGGTGTGCGTGTCTACGTCGATCGCAGCAGCCTGCCGCTGATCGACGGCACCGAGGTGGACTTCGTCCGCCAGGGACTCAATGAGGCCTTCCGGTTCCGCAACCCCAACGTCAAGGGCGAGTGCGGCTGCGGCGAGAGCTTCAACGTCTGAGCTCCCGCGCCTCTGGCGCGAAAATCCCTTTTATCGCAGGCACTTGCGATCCTGTTGCCATTGTCGCGGGCAGTGGCGGAGGGTAGACTTCGCGCCTCCCTAACCAGTCTTAACCGAAGGAACATCGCATGGCGCTGGAGCGCACCCTTTCGATCGTCAAGCCCGATGGCGTGGCCCGCAACCTGATCGGCGAAGTCTATCGCCGCTTCGAGCAGGCGGGCCTCCGCGTCGTCGCGGCCCGCATGATGCACCTCTCGCAGCGCGAGGCCGAAGGCTTCTACGCCGTGCACAGCTCGCGCCCGTTCTTCAACGACCTCGTGAAGTACATGACTTCCGGGCCGGTGATGGTGCAGGTGCTCGAGGGCGAAAACGCCATCGCCAGGAACCGCGAGATCATGGGCGCCACGGACCCGAAGAAGGCCGCGCCCGGCACCATCCGTGCCGACCTCGCGCAGAGCATCGAGGCCAACACCGTTCACGGCTCCGACGCCGCCGATACCGCGGCGAACGAGATCGCGTATTTCTTCCGCGGGACCGAGCTCTGCCCGCGCGGCTGAGCCACCGATGACGGACGCTGCCCTCGACGCACGCACCAACCTGCTCGGGCTCCCGCGGCCCGAGCTGGAGTCGTTCGTGGCGTCGCTGGGCAGCAAGCCTTTCCGAGCGCGGCAGCTGATGAGCTGGCTGTACAAGCGCCACGAGGGCCGCTTCGAGGCGATGACCGACCTCGCGCGCGACTTCCGCACGCAGCTCGCCGCGCGCGCCGAGATCCGCGTCCCGGACATCGTCTCCGCGCACGCATCGGCCGACGGCACGCGCAAGTGGCTGCTGCGGGCCGACGCCTCGCAGGCCTTCGAGACGGTGTTCATCCCGGAAACGGATCGCGGGACCCTGTGCATCTCCTCGCAGGTCGGCTGCGTCCTCGACTGCTCCTTCTGCTCGACGGCGCAGCAGGGCTTCAACCGCAACCTGACCACGGCGGAAATCGTCGGGCAGGTCTGGCTGGCAAACCGCGAGCTCGGCTTCGAGCCCGGCGGGCAGCGTCGGATCACCAACGTGGTGCTGATGGGGATGGGCGAACCCCTCGCGAACTTCCGCAACGTGGTGCCCGCGATCCGCATCCTGATGGACGACCTCGGGTTCGACATTTCCCGCCGCCGGGTCACGCTGTCGACCTCCGGTCTCGTGCCGCAGATCTACAGGCTCGCCGAGGAGGTCAACTGCGCACTCGCGGTGTCGCTGCATGCCCCTGACGACGCGCTGCGGGACCAGTTGGTGCCGATCAACCGCAAGCATCCGATCGCGGAGCTGCTCGAAGCCTGCTGGCACTACATCGACGAGCAGAACGGCCGCAGCGTCACGTTCGAGTACGTCATGCTCGACGGCGTCAACGATCATCCGGACCATGCCCGGCAGCTGGTGCGCCTGCTGAAGGGTCGGCCGGCGAAGCTGAACCTGATTCCCTTCAACCCTTTCCCGGGCACGCGTTTCAGACGCTCGCCGATGCCGGTCATCACGCGCTTCCGCGACGAACTGATCCAGCGCGGCGTGCTCGCCACCATCCGTCGCACCCGCGGCGACGACATCGACGCCGCCTGTGGCCAGCTGGCCGGTCTGGTCAACGACCGCACCCGCGTCCGGCTCGGCAGCAAGACGTTCGGGCTGGCGCTCCAATGAGCGCCGGCCCGCTGCGTGCGTCGCTGCCCTGCGCCGTGCTGCTGCTGCTGGCCGCCTGCGGCGGCGGCAACATGGCGCAGCGTCCGGAACCCACGCAGGCCGAGTCCGCTGCCTCGTACAACCTGCAGCTCGGCGTCGCCTACATGCAGCAGGGCAACCTCGCGCTGGCCAGGGAGAAGCTGGACCGTGCGCGTGATCAGAACCCGCGCGACCCGCGAGTCCACAGTGCCCTGGCGCTGCTCGAAGAGAGGCTCGGCAAGCCGGCCGAGGCCGACCGGCATTACCGCGCGGCCCGCCGCCTCGCGCCGGCTGACCCGGACATCGGCAACAACTACGCCGTGTACCTGTGCCGCAGCGGCCGCGTCGACGATGGCGTGCGCGGCTTCACCGAGGTCGCGCGAAACCCGCTGTACCGGACACCCGAGGCGGCTTACACGAACGCCGGCGTCTGCCTGCGCGGCGCGGGCCGCATGGAGGAAGCCTCGATGCAGTTCGCGCGGGCGCTCGCGCTGCGCCCGGGGCATGCCGAGGCGGCGTTCCAGCTGGGCGACCTCGACCTCGAGCGCGGCATGCTCGTCGAAGGTCGCGCGATCGTCGACCGGTTCCTGGAGACCCAGCGGCCGACAGCCGACCTGCTGCTGCTCGGAGTCCGCATCGCGCGCGCGCAGGGCGATCGGCTTGCCGAGGAGCGCTTCGCACGCCGCCTGCGCGTCGAGTTCCCGGACGCGCCGCAGACGCGCTCCCTCGCCACGTCGCGCGCTGCGGGTTGAGTCCCATGAGCGGTGCCGTCCGTCCCGAATTCGCGGCCATCGGCCAGCGCCTGCGGGAGTCGCGCGAGCGCCGCGGCATGAGCCGCGAGGCCGTGCTCGAGAGGCTGCACTGTACCCCCGAGGTGCTTGCCGCCCTCGAGCAGGGGAACTTCGATCGCCTCGGCGCCGCCGTGTTCGTGCGCGGCCACCTGAAGCGCTATGCGGAGCTGGTCGGCGAACCTGCGGACGACCTGCTGGCGCAATGGTCGGGCGCCGGCGCTGCGTCCGAGCCGGACATCAGCCGCAGGCCCCAGGCCCCGCGATCGCTCGAGCTGCGTCGCTGGGGTCGCGCTGCAGCCTACGCCGTGCTGGCGCTGGTGCTGGCAGGACTGGCGTGGGCTGTGCTGCGTTTCGCCACTCCCGCCGTGCGGGCGGTCGCGCCGTCGCCTGCGCAGCCTCAGGCGTTGCCAGCGCTGCGCGAGCCCCCGATCGAACCCGAGTTGCTCGCTCCGGCAGCGGTTGCTGCCGCGGTCCCGTCTCCGTCGCCCGCGCCGGCACCCGCGCCGGCACCTGCTCCGGAGTCTGCTCCGGCGCCGGCTCCCGCCGGCGGCACCGAGCCGACCGCGCTGACGACGCCGGCCGTGTCGGAGTCTCCCGCGCCTTCGGCCACGGACGGGTCCGCGCGCGTCGCCGTGACCGGGAGCTTTTCCGAGGCCTGCTGGGTCGACGTCACGGACGCCACGGGCAAGCGGCTCTACTACGGCCTCGTGCCGGCGGGTGGACGCGTGTCCCTGGCCGGCGTCGCACCGCTGGGCGTGCTGATCGGCGTGCAGTCGGCAGCGCGCCTCGAAGTGGCCGGTCGCAGCGTCGCGATTCCGCCCGGCGCGCCGGGCCTGCGCTCCACGCGTTTCCGCCTGGCCGCGGACGGCACGGTGCTGCCCCCCACCAACTGACGCCCGCCTGGCAGGACACGGTATCCCGAGATGACTCAGATCGCGCCAATCCGCGGCATGAACGACGTGCTGCCCGCCGAAGTATGGCGTTGGCAGTTCCTGGAGCGCACCGTGCGAGAGGTGCTCGCCGCGCACGGCTACGATGAATTCCGCGTTCCCATCGTCGAGCAGACGGACCTTTTCAAGCGCGCGATCGGCGAGTTCACCGACGTGGTCGAGAAGGAGATGTACAGCTTCGTCGACCAGGGCGGTGAGCGGCTCACGCTCAGGCCCGAGGCCACGGCAGGCATCGTGCGTGCGCACATCTCGAACGGGCTGCTGCGCGGCGTACGCAGCAAGGTGTGGTGCATCGGTCCGATGTTCCGCCACGAGCGGCCGCAGAAGGGCCGGTTCCGCCAGTTCCACCAGGTCGACGTCGAGGCCATCGGCTTCCCGGGTCCCGACGTGGACGTCGAGCTGATCGCGATGACCGCGGCGCTGTGGCGCCGACTGGGCGTTTCCCGGGTTGCGCTGCAGGTCAACTCGCTGGGCACCGCGGAGTCGCGGCGGAGCTATCGCGACCTGCTGGTTGCCCACTTCCGCGCGCATTACGACCGGCTCGACGCCGACAGCCGCCGCCGGCTCGAGGGTAACCCGCTGCGCATCCTCGACAGCAAGAACCCGGAGATGCAGGACATCGTGGCGTCCGCGCCCGTGCTCACCGAGCACCTCGATCCGGAGTCTCGTGAGCACTTCGACGCGCTCTGCGCGATGCTCACGGACCTCGGCATCCCGTTTCGCGTCAACCCGCGGCTGGTACGCGGGCTGGATTACTATTCGCGCACGGTCTTCGAGTGGATCACCGACGCGCTGGGCGCACAGGATGCGGTCTGCTCGGGTGGCCGATACGACGGCCTCGTTCAGCAACTGGGCGGCGAGCCCACTCCGGCGATCGGCTTCGCGATGGGCGTCGAGCGGGTCGTCTCGCTGATCGAACAGGCCGGCGCCGCGCCT
>JBIIDW010000060.1:0-8436 GCA_044238215.1 Steroidobacteraceae bacterium | reverse complement strand
CCTCAACGCGCCCGACAAGTGGGTCGAGCCGTCGCTGTCGTCGCTGGAGCGTTACGCGCTCGAGCAGCAGCCGGCGCCGCCCCGTAAGTAGCGGACCGGTGCGCGTGGCGCGGATCTCACGCAATCAGCGTCGAGATCCCTGCCACGCCGTCGATGCCGCCCTCGACGCGCTGGCCCCGCCGCACCGGGCCCACGCCCGCGGGGGTGCCGGTGTAGATCAGGTCGCCCGGCTGCAGCGTGAACAGCGTCGACAGCTCGGCGATGATCTCGGGCACGCTCCAGATCAGTTCGCGCAGGTCCGAGTCCTGGCGGATGGCGCCGTCGACGCTCAGCCAGATCCGGCCCTCGGTCGGGTGCCCGATGTCGCTCGCCGGCTGCAGGGCCGAGATCGACGCACCGTGGTCCAGCCCCTTGGCGGTGTCCCAGGGCTTGCCCTGGGACTTCGACTCAGCCTGCAGGTCGCGACGCGTCCAGTCGATCCCGGTGCCATAGCCGAATACGCGCGACAGCGCCTCGCCCGACGGGATGTCCGCTCCGCCCGCAGCTAACGCGACCACCAGCTCGATCTCGTGATGGAAGTTCGCGGTGCGCGGCGGATATGGCACCGGCTCGCCGTCGGCGACGATCGCGTCGGCGGGCTTGCAGAAGAAGAACGGTGGTTCGCGTACCGGGTCATAGCCCATCTCGCGCGCGTGCTCGGCGTAGTTGCGGCCCACGCAATAGATGCGATGGACGGGGAAACGAAGGTCGGTGCCGGCGACCGCTACCGTGCTGCGCGCTGCCGGGGGAAAGACGTGATCGGCCATGCTGGCTCCAGGTGGGGTCCGCGAGGAATGCGGACGCGATTGTAGGCGCGGGTGGCGCTGCGGGCGAGCCGGCGCGACGGCGCGGCGAGGTCAACCGTCGCCGAGCGGTGTCCTGAGCACGCCGAGCACGGCGACGAAGTGGCAGGCTACGCCCGCGAGCACGAAGACGTGCCACGCCGCGTGCGCGTAGCGGATCCGCTTGAGCAGGTAGAAGGGCACGCCCGCCGTGTACGCGATGCCGCCGGCGATGACCCAAGCGAGCTGACCCGAGGTGAGGCCCTCGGCCAGCGGCCCGACGGCGAAGATGCCGGCCCAGCCCATGGCGAGGTAGAGCACCGTGGAGAGACGCGGATAGCGGAAGCCGATGGTCAGCTTGGAGGCGATGCCGGCCACCGCCAGCAGCCACATCAGCGCGAACAGCCAGCCGCCCACGGGTGCCCGGATGACCCCGAGCGTGAATGGCGTGTAGGTCCCCGCGATCAGCAGGTAGATGGCCGCGTGATCGAGGATGCGCCGGCGGGCCTTGAGCTCCGGGCGCACCGCGGCGTGGTAGAGGCAGGAGGTGCCGAAGAGCAGCGCCGCCGTGCCGGCGAAGACCAGTGCGCCGGCGAGCTTCCACGGGTCACCGGCGTCGATGCCCTCGATGGCGAGCCAGGGAATCGCCAGCAGCGCGGCGACCAGTCCGGCCGCATGGGTTGCGACGTGCGCGACTTCCTCGCGCCGTGTGTAGGGGGACTCGGTCACCGGCGGGGCCGTGATCAGCCCGAGGCCCGGTCCAGCGCGGCGATCTGCCCGGGCTCCAGTCTCAGTTGCGCCGCCGGCAGTATCTCGCGCAGCTGCGTGACCGAAGTGGCGCTGGCGATCGGCGCCGCCACGCCGCGTGCCAGCAGCCAGGCGAGGGCAACCTGTGCAGGCGTGGCGCCGAGCTGCGACGCGACGTCGTCCAGTGCGGCCAGGATGCCGAGTCCCCGGGCGTCGAGCAGCGCGGCCATGCCGCGGCCGCGCGGACTCTTGCCGAAGTCGGCTGCGCTGCGGTACTTGCCGGTCAGGAAGCCGGAGGCCAGCGCGTAGTACGGGATGACGCCGACGCCTTCGGCTGCGCACAGCGGCGCAAGGTCCGCCTCGAACCCCGCGCGGGCGTGCAGGTTGTAGTGCGGCTGCAGGCTCTCGAAGCGTGCGAGTCCGAGGTCGCGGCTGATCTCCAGCGCCTCGGCGAGGCGCCCGGCCGAGTAGTTCGAGGCGCCGATCGCGCGGACCTTGCCGGACTTGACGAGCGCATCGAAGGCCTCGAGCGTCTCGGGCAGCGGTGTGTCGGGGTCGTCGCGATGCGCCTGGTAGAGGTCGACGTAGTCGGTCTGCAGCCGCTCCAGCGATCGCTCGAGCGCCCGCGGCAGGTAATCGCGCGACAGGCCCTTCTCGCCAGGGCCCATCTCGACGCCGAGCTTGGTGGCGATGACGACCCGCGCGCGCATCCCGGGCCGTGCCCGGAGCCAGCGGCCGATGACCGCCTCCGACTCGCCGCCGCGATGCCCGGGCACCCAGCGCGAGTACGCGTCGGCCGTGTCGATGAAGTTGAAGCCCGCCTCGACGAAGGCGTCGAGGAGCGCGAAAGAGGTGGCCTCGTCGGCCGTCCAGCCGAAAACATTGCCGCCGAAGCAGATGGGCGAGACGAGCAGGGGCGAGCGGCCGAGGCGGCGCAGCGGCGGAGTGGTGGCGGTCATGGCGGTCTCCTGGTCGGGCACGGACGGCGGCAAGGATGCCACGCCTGTGCCGGGCATTCAGCCGCTTCGACCTGATCCGGCCGATCCGCTAGGCTGCAGTCATGCTGGCAATGGTCAGGACGCAGCGGCGCGGCCCGCTCGAGCCGCGCAGCCTGGAGGTTCCGGAGCCGGGCCCCGGCCAGCTGCTGCTGCGGGTGTCGGCCTGCGGCGTGTGCCGCACCGACCTGCACCTCGTCGACGACGAGCTGCCGGCGTCGCGCATTCCCGTGACTCCGGGCCACGAGGTGGTCGCCCGTGTCGTGACGGCGGGGCCGGGTACCCGCGGTCGCTTCGCCCCGGGCGAGCGCGTGGGGGTGCCCTGGCTCGGCGGAACCTGCGGCGCCTGCGCGCACTGCCTCGAGGGGCGGGAGAACCTCTGCGACGGCGCCCGGTTCCACGGCCACGACCTCGATGGCGGCTATGCCGAGTACATCCTGGCGGCCGAGGCCTATTGCCTGCCGCTGCCGGGCCGATATGCGGATTCCGCGGCGGCGCCGCTGCTGTGCGCAGGACTGATCGGCTTCCGGACGCTCAGGATGGCCGGCGAGCCGCGCCGCGTCGGGATCTACGGCTTCGGCGCCGCGGCCCACATCGTCGCGCAGGTCGCGCACCACGAGGGCCGCGAGGTGCTGGCCTTCACCCGCCCGGGCGATCGCGCGGCGCAGGAGTTCGCCCGGCGGCTCGGCGCCTGCTGGGCCGGCGACTCGGACTCCGCGTCGCCGCTGCCGCTCGACGCCGCGCTGATCTTTGCGCCGGTGGGCGAACTCGTGCCGCAGGCGCTGCGCGCGGTACGCAAGGGCGGCGTCGTGGTCTGCGGCGGCATCCACATGAGCCGGATTCCCGCCTTCGATTATGCCGACCTGTGGGGCGAGCGCGTGCTGCGGTCCGTCGCGCACCTGACGCGCGCCGATGGCGAGGCCTTCATGTCGCTCGCCGCGCGACTGCCCATCGAGACCTCGACCCGCGACTACCCGCTGGAGCAGGCCAACGAGGCCCTTGCGGCGCTGCGCGCCGGCGCGGTGGAGGGCGCCGCGGTGCTGCGTCCGGGCGAGGACGCCGGTGCGGCTCAAGGCCGGGGCGCCTAGAGTTCCGCGCCGGGGGAGGGCGCCGGCGCGGGCGGCTCGGGTTTCTCCGTCATCGTCGCTTCCGTCAGCAGCAGCACGCTCGCCACCGACACGGCGTTCTCCAGCGCCACCCGAACGACCTTCGCAGGATCGATGATGCCTGCCTCGAAGAGGTCGACGTACTGCTGCGTCGCGGCGTCGAAACCGACGTTGTTGCCCGCGTTGCGCATCCGGTCCACCACGACGCCGGCATCGGCGGACGAGTTCTCGGCGATCTGCCGCGCCGGTGCCTCGAGCGCGCGGCGCAGGATCCGGACGCCCGTGCGCTCGTCGCCCGCGCACTTTGCCTCCTCGGCCTCGACCGCAGCCGACAGCTTAAGCAGCGCAAGGCCGCCACCCGGCACGATGCCCTCCGCGATCGCCGCCTTGGTCGAATTGATGGCGTCGTCCAGCGCGTCCTTGCGCGCCTTCATCTCCGACTCCGACGGGGCACCCGCGCGGATGACGGCAACTCCGCCGGACAGCTTTGCGAGGCGCTCCTCGAGCTTCTCGCGGTCGTAGTCGCTGGTCGTGCGCTCGATCTCGGCCCGCACCTGTGCGACCCGCGCGGCGATCTTCGCGGGGTCGCCGCCGCCGCCGATCAGCGTGGTCTGGTCCTTGTCGATCACGATGCGCTTGGCGTGCCCCAGCTGCTCCATGCGCGCGTCCTCCAGGCGCGAGCCGACCTCCTCGGACAGCAGTTCGGCCCCGGTCAGCACGGCGATGTCCTGCAGCATCGCCTTGCGCCGGTCGCCGAATCCCGGCGCCTTGACCGCGCAGCTGCGCAGCACCGCGCGGATCTGATTGACCACCAGCGTCGCCAGCGCCTCGCCTTCGATGTCCTCGGCGATGAAGAGAATCGGCCGGCCGGACTTGGCGACCAGCTCGAGCAGCGGGATCAGGTCCTTGAGGCCGCCGAGCTTGCGGTCGGTGACGAACACCAGCGCGTCGTCGAGCACGGCCTCCATCCGGGCAGCATCGGTGACGAAATACGGCGACAGGTAGCCGCGGTCGAACTGCATGCCTTCGACCACCTCCAGCGCGGTTTCGGTGGTCTTCGACTCCTCGACGGTGATGACGCCATCATTGCCGACCTTCTCGATCGCGTCGGCGACCATCTCGCCGATCAGCGGATCGTTGTGCGCGGAAATCGTCGCGACCTGGGCTTTCTCGCGTCGCGTCTGCACCGTCCGCGACAGCCTGCGCAGCTCGGCGACCGCCGCGGCAACGCCGCGGTCGAGCCCGCGCTTGAGGTCGATCGCGCTGGCGCCGGCCGCGACGTTGCGGACGCCCTCGGCGAGGATCGCGTGGGCCAGCACGGTCGCGGTGCTCGTGCCGTCGCCGACCGCATCGCCGGTGCGCTCGGCGGCCTGGCGCAGCATCTGCGCGCCCAGGTTCGCCTCGGGATCGGACAGCTCCATCTCCTTGGCGATCGTGACGCCGTCGTTGCAGACCAGCGGGGCGCCCCACTTCTTCTGGATCAGCACCGACTTGGAGCGGGGCCCGAGCGTAATGCGCACGGCGTCGGCGAGCTGGCCGGCACCGTGCAGGATCTTCTCGCGAGCAGCTGCCCGGAACAGGACCTGCTTTGCGGTCATCGGGGCCTCCGTGGGATCGAACCGGACGAGGAAGCGCAATCTGCGGTCGTGACCGCGTCCGCGGCATTCGCGGGAGTGCGTATCGGCTGCGGGTTTGTCCGTATCGGACGCCACCGGTGGCAGGGGTCACAATGCCGCACATCGCAGCACGCGGAGGTTTGAACATGGCGACGATCCTGGTGGTGGCGGACAGCAGCGAGGCCCGGATCTACGACGTGGCGCGGCGTGAGGCGCCGCCCCTCAAGCTTCGCGAGTCCCTGGTCAACCCAGCCGCCAGGATGCCGAGCCGCGAACTCGAGGCCGACCGCGGGGCCAGCGTCTTCCCGCGGGCCGCCCGCGGGTCGGGGCCCCGCTCGGCGGCGCGCTCCAGCACCGGCAGCGACCTCGATCCCCACGTGGTCGAGCTGGAGCGCTTTGCGCGCCGGGTATCGCGCCGGCTCGACGTGGCGCGGCGCGCAGGCGAGGCGAACCGCGTCTGGCTCGTGGCCGGCAAGCATTTCCTCGGCGTGCTGCGCCAGCAGCTCTCCGGCCCCACCCGCAAGATCGTGGAGTGGGACGACAACCGTGATCTCGTCCGGGCGTCGGACGAGAAGCTCGTCCAGGTCCTGCGCAAGGCCGAGGTGCTGCCCACCCCCGTTGATGCCAGGCGGCGTTGACCGGCCGGCGGCCGCGCTCTAACGTCCCCCGGCGGTCGCTGACGCACCGGGGGTCGTTTTGGATACTTCTCTGACCACGAGCGCGCTGGCGCGCGAGCTCGACTTCCAGCTGTTCGACGTGCTGCAGCTGGAGTCGCTGCTCGCGCTGCCGCGCTTCGGCGGGCACGATCGCAGCCTCGCCGGGGCGATGACCGAGGCCGCGCTCGCGCTCGCAGCGGAGCGCTTCGCGCCCTGCGCGGCGCGGCTCGACGTCGACGAGCCCCGGCTCGAGGGCGGACGCGTGGTGCTGCCGCCCGAGACGGCCGAAGCGCTGAGTGCCTACGCCGACGGCGGGTTCGGCGCGCTCGCGTTCCCGCGGCCGCTCGGTGGTTTGGGGCTCCCCTTCCTGCTGTCGCAGGGCTGCAGCGCAGCGTTCGCCGTCGCCAACGTGCCGGCCTTCTCCTACGCCATGCTGACGCAGGGCGCGGCCAACGTCGTCGCGCGCTTCGGCAGCGAGGACCAGCGTCGCCGCTACCTGCCGGCGCTGCTCGACGGGAGGGCCTTCGGCACCATGTGCCTGTCGGAGCCGGAGGCGGGTTCGTCGCTCGGCGACCTGCGCTGCGCCGCGGAGCCTGCCGACGCGCCCGGACGGTACCGGATCCAGGGCCGGAAGATGTGGATCTCGGGCGGCGAGCACGAGCTCGCGCCCAACATCTTCCATCTCGTGCTCGCGCGACTGCGCGGCGCGCCGCCGGGCGTGAAGGGCATCTCTCTGTTCATCGTGCCGCGCTACCGGGTCGACGCGGACGGCGGCCACGGCATGCCGAACGGGGTGAGCCTCGTGGGCCTCAACCACAAGATGGGCTGGCGCGGCCACGTCAACACGGCGCTGGCGTTCGGCGACGAGGCCGAATGCCTCGGCGAGCTCGTGGGGCGCGAGCACGAGGGGCTCGGCTACATGTTCCACATGATGAACGAAGCCCGCGTCGGGGTGGGGCTGTGCGCCGCGGCGCTCGGCTACGCCGGTTACCGCTACTCGCTGGGCTACGCGCAGCAGCGGCTGCAGGGGAGGGCGCCCGGGCAGAAGGATCCCGGATCGCCGCAGCTGCCGATCATCCGTCACGCCGACGTGCGCCGCATGCTGCTCGCGCAGAAGGCGTGGACCGAGGGCGCGTTCGCGCTGGTACTGTACTGCGCGCGTCTGGTCGACGAGCTCGCGGCTGCGACCGAGCCCGCCGCGCGCGAGCGGGCGTCGCTGCTGCTCGAACTGCTCACGCCGGTCGCCAAGAGCTGGCCGGCCGAATACGCGCTGGAGGCGAACAAGTACGCGATCCAGGTGGCCGGTGGCGCCGGCTACACGCGCGACCTGCCGCTGGAGCGCCTGTACCGCGACAACCGCCTCAACCACATTCACGAGGGGGCGCTGGGCATCCACGGCCTCGACCTGGTGGGCCGCAAGCTGCGGATGCAGGGCGGCCGTCCTCTGCAACTGCTGCTCGGTGAGATCCACGCGACGATCCGCGACGCCCTCGCGACAGGCGGGTTGGAGGCCGAGTGCCGGGCGCTGGCGGCGGCCGTGCAAGCGCTGGCCGGGGCGACGCGCGAGCTGCGCGAGGTCGCTGACGCAGGCGACGCCGAGCTCGCGTTTGGCCATGCGACACCCTTCCTCGATGCGTTCGGCACCGTGGTCGTTGCGTGGCGCTGGCTCGAGATGGCCGTCGCCGCATCGCGCCTGATGGGCCTCGAGGCCCCCTCGGCGGCGACCCAGGCCTACGTCGAGGGCAAGCTGCGCGCCTGCCGTGGCTTCTTCCGCAGCGACCTGCCGAGGGCGCGCAGCCAGCTTGCGCTGCTGCGCCGCCCCGACGACAGCTTCGTCCGGATGGCCGACGACCAGTTCTGATCAGCGGCCGCCGAGTTCGTCCAGCAGCGCCGTGGCGCCGTAAACCTTCGACAGTGCCTCCCGCATGATCGCCGGGTGCACTGCGATCGCGCGGTTGCGTGCGGTGTCGAACCCGTACGCGCCCGAGATCGAGTGGATGTTGCCGTCGAACATCAGGCCCACCACGTCGCCGCGGGCGTTGACCAGCGGGCTGCCCGAGTTGCCGCCGACGATGTCGTTGTTGGTCGACAGGTTGAACGGGGTCGTCGCGTCGAGGCTCGTGCGCACGCGCTGCCAGCTCTCCGGAATGCGGAACGGGTCGCGGCCGGTCGCCCGCGCGAAGGCGGTCTCGAGGCGGGTGAACGGCACGACGTCGCGGCCGTTCTCGTTCCAGCCCTGCACCGTGCCGAAGTTCAGGCGCAGCGTGAAGGTCGCGTCCGGGTAGACGGCCGTGCCGTCGAGCGCGAAGCGCGCGCGGGCGATCTTCTCCTCCGCGACCCGCGTGGGCGCCTCCACCTCGTCCTCGTAGCGCTTGCGAACGGCGCGCGCGGCGGCGTCGATGTCTGCCGCGAGGCGGATCATCGGATCGTCCGATGCCGCCACGGCCGCGCTGCCGCCCTGCCACAGCGCCATGCGCACGGCGGGGTCCGCGAGC
>JBIIDW010000059.1:0-8464 GCA_044238215.1 Steroidobacteraceae bacterium | reverse complement strand
TGCCCGCGGCCGTGGCGAGTGCCTCGATCGAGTCGGCCTTCGTGAACCAGGCATGCACGCCGAAGGTCTCGCGCAGCTGCTCGCGGCTCCACGGCTCCAGCCCCGAGCCGTTGGCGACGCCCGGCGGCGCAGCCGCGAGGATCGCCTCGTCGAACACGATCCAGTAGCGCAGGTCCGGCTGGTCGAGCATCGAGTGCTCGCGCCGGTCGATGCTCGGCTCGTCCTCGCGGATGAAGCGCTCGCCGCGGGCGTTGACGAAGATCTCCCACGGCGCACGCCGCTCGGGGATCACGACGAAGCGCGCGAGGAAGCGGCCCGGGAAGCCGTCGTCGGTCAGGATCGAGCCGAAGTTGCTGAGGTAGTTCTGCCGGCCGCGGACGTAGCCACCCACCGAGATCCCGAGGTTGATGCCGTCGCCGCGGCAGTACGGATAAGCCGTATCGGCGTAGTCGCGGTAGCCCGACAGGGTCTCGAACATCTCGGCGTTCGAAGCGTACCCGCCGCAGGTGAGCAGCACGTGGCGACCGGTGCAGGCGACCTCGCGGTCGCCCGACCTGACGCGCACGCCCTCGACGGCCCCCGCGTCGTCGGTCAGCAGCGCCGTGACCGGCGTGGTCAGCCTGAGCTCGACGCGGCCGGAGTCGACCAGCGGCTGCAGCTGCGGCCTGAGTACGGCGAGGATGTCGCGACCGCCGTCCTTCGCCCAGCAGTAGCGCTTCTGGGAGTAGGGTTCGTGGCCGAGCCCGAGCACCGGGTGGTCGGGCAGCGGCTGCAGGCCGATGTCCATCAGCCAGTCGAACGTGGCGGCCGCCTCGTCGACGGCGAGCCGCACCAGGTCGGGGTCCGCGGTGTTGCGGCTGATCCGCATGACGTCGTCGTAGTGCGCCTGCGCGCTGTCGACGATCCCCTTCTGCTTCTGCAGGCGCGTGCCCGCGGCACTCATCTGGCCGGTCGAGAGGTGCAGCGTGCCGCCGATGTCGCCGGCGGCGTCCAGCATCAGCACGCTGGCGCCGCGGCGTGCGGCGTAGATCGCCGCGGGGATGCCCGCCGTGCCGGCGCCGACGATCACCAGGTCGTAGCGCTTCGTCGAGGAAGGCCGTGCGGCCGCTGCCGCGGCCCGCGGCAGCGCCCCCAGAGACGCGGCCGCCGCGGCGGTTGCCGCCGCCGTCGCCGCGACGAAGCTCCTGCGCTTCACGCCGCGCTCACTTCGACGCGCCGAAGATGAACCAGCCGCCGCTGCCGTGCGGCGGCGCCGCCAGCTCGCCGCGCAGGAACTTCGCGTAGCGCTCCTCGCCGAAGGTGGCGGCGTCGGGGATCAGCAGCTTGAAGCAGTTCCCGCGGGCGAAGCCGGCCTCGACCGACAGCGCGACCGGATCCTGCTCGCGATAGCCCGTGTAGAACGGCTCGTGGTTGTTGGCGGTGTCCCAGTTCCAGAAGAAGTTCTCGTAGGCGTCGACCGAGGCCTCGTCCGGCAGCTCCATGTGCACCATCAGGCCGCCCGGGGCGAGCAGCCGCACGCACTCGCGCAGCACGTTGCGCGTGGCCTTCAGCGGGATCTCGTGCAGGAAGAAGCTCGAGACGATCAGGTCGAAGTGGCCGTCCGGGAAGTCGGTGTGCTCGGCGTTCTGCTGGCTGAAGTGCACGGCCAGCCCCTCGTGCTCGGCGATCGCGTGGCCGAAGCGCAGCACCGGCGCGCCGAGGTCGATGCCGTGGACCTCGGCCTCGGGGAAGGCCCGCTTGTAAGGGAACAGGTTCTTGCCGGAGGTGGTCGCCATGTCGAGGATGCGCTTCGGGCGGAAGCCCGGCCGCGTGGCCTTCAGCCAGTGGCTGATCGACTGGGCGACGACGCCCGGGTGCTTGCGGTAGGGGTGCTGCCCGCCGAAGACCTTGCCGCCGAAACCGACCACCGCGCCGCAGGCCACGTCGTCCTGCGTGTACTCCGAGTGCACCCAGCCCGGCGAGAAGTGCGTGTCGAGTGCGGTCAGGTAGCGCGGCAGCGGCAGCGCCGGGTTCAGGCGCAGCGACCCGCCGGCGGGGTTCCGCGTCGCGAGGTCGCGCGCGAGCGCGATCATCTCCGGCAGCGCCCGCTCCACCGTGGGCTGCACGCTGCTGAAGCACATTTCCTGCGCGTGCAGGCGCACGGAGCTGTAGAAGCGGTGCGACAGCTCCGGCTCCATGGCCTGCTCGATGCCGCGCCAGTCGGCCGGCTCCTGGCCCTGGGCGCGCAGCGCCGGCGCGACGCGCTGGTCGTAGTCGCGCTTGACGGCCTGCCGCAGGTCGATGATCGCGCGCTTGCGCAGCGTTCCGGCGAACGACTGCCGCGCGCGCTCCTCCTGCGTGGGACGGAACAGCTTCTCGATGTCGGGAACCGGAACCATCTGGGGTTGTGCAGCCATGGGAACCTCCGCGGATACTCGAATCGTCGGTCTCGATGGGCTCAGGGCGGCGGCAGTGCGCCGAGCGCGGCGCAACCGGCCTGCGCGATCGCCTCGTCCTGCGCGGGCATCGCGCCGGACACGCCGATCGCCCCCACCGGCTCCTGAGCGTAAAACAACGGCAGTCCGCCTTGTAGTGGCATGGCGTCCAGCTTCGTGAAATGCGGATTCTCCCGGACCCGCGCCTCGAAGGCACCGGTGGGGATCCGCATCAGCGCCGAGGTGCGGGCCTTGCCGATCGCCACGTCGACCGTGCTGGGGCGGGCGTCGAGCCGCTCGAGGTGCAGCAGGTGGCCGCCGTCGTCGACGATGCAGAAGGTGACGGCCAGGCCGAGCCTGCGTGCCTCCTCGCGGCAGGCCGTCGCGATCGCCGCCACGTCCGCCGCCGTCATGCCGGGTCGATTGCGCATGGTTCAGTTGCCCTCGCCCCAGACCGCGGCGCGCTTCATCGCGTCCTGGTAGCCGCGGCGCCCATAGGCGAGCACGGCGATGCCCGCGACGCCGCCCACGAAGCACACCGTGGCCAGGCTGGGGGCGATGCCCTTGGCGCTGGTGAAGACATAATCGGACAGCACGCCGACCGCGCCCGAGCCCACGGCGACACCGACCAGACCGGTGAACAGCGTGTACACCGCGACGACCTGGCCGCGCAGCTGGTTGGGCGTGACCTGGTTCAGCGCCGTGAGCGCCGAGGTCACCGCCCAGGTGGCGAACAGCGACGTGCAGACGTGGCCGACGAGCGCCAGTTCCGGCGTCGGCGCGAGGCACTTGGCGGTGCCGAAGACCGCCCAGGCGACGCACTGCAGCATCATCACCAGGATCGGCCCGTCCTGGCGACCGCGCCTCGCCAGCCAGGTCAGCACCTGGCCGGCGGTGATCGCGCTCAGCAGCCCGAACGGCACGCCGACCAGCGCCAGCGAGTTGGCGATCTGCTTCGGCTCCCACTCGAACACGCGCACGAACAGCGTGGGAAACCAGGCCAGCTGGGCGTTGACGATCATGACGTTCATGATCGTGCCGAACATCACCGCGAACAGCGCAACGCGGTTGGTGCGAAGTTCGCGCCACAGCGGCAGCAGGGAAATGCTCGGCGTCTGGCTGAGCGTGCCGCGCCGCGCCGGCTCGCGCATGGTGAGGATCATCAGCAGCGCGAGGAATATTCCCGGGAAACCGACGATGAAGAACACCAGCTGCCAGTCGGCGAAGCCGCCGAGCAGCCCGGGCGCCAGCGACCGCACCGATTCGGCCATGCCGATCGCCGCGCCGCCCAGCAGGTAGGCGATGCCGATGCCGAGCGAGCCGCCCATGGCGAACACGCCGTAGGCACGCGGGCGCTGCTTCGGCGGAAAGTAGTCGGCGATCAGCGAGGACGACGCCGGCGTGGTGGTCGACTCGCCGGCGCCCATGACCACGCGCGCGCTGAACAGCCCCCAGAACGACTTGGCGAAGCCCGAGGCGACGGTCGCCGCGCTCCATACGGCAAGGCCGATCCAGACCACCGGCACGCGCTTCCAGCGGTCGATCAGCATGCCGACCGGCAGCGTGAAGACCGTGTAGAACAGCGCGAACGCCAGCCCCTGGATGATGCCGATCTCGGTGTCGGAGAGCTGCAGGTCGGCCTTGATCGGCTGCACCAGCAGGCCGATGACGATGCGGTCGACGACGCCGAGCGCGTACGACATGACCAGCAGCGCGACCACGTACCAGGCATAGGCCGGTTTCGGCCACGGGGCGTCGGGCGCCGCGGGGGCAGGCGTAGGCGTGGACATCCTAGATCCTCATTCCGGCGGCGTATCCTTCGCCGGTGGCGACGAGCAGCGAACGGGGGGCCTGGCAGTCCCCGACCACGTGCAGTTCGACGCCGGCGCCGCGCAGCGGCTCCGCCAGCCCGTCGTCGGGCACGCGGTGGCCAGCGTATGTCAGCAGCACGACGCCGTCGACCACCGCGTCGCGGCCGCCGAGCACGTGGCGCAGCCGCACCACCCCGTCGGCGAACTCGTCGCCGAACACGGGCTCGTGCAGCGGGATCACCTCGACGCCCTTCGCATAGAGGCGGCGGTAGATGCCCTGCCGGTTGACCAGCGGTTCCTCGGCGGCGATGCCGGCGCGGGGCGTCACCAGCACCACCCGTTCGAACCGGCTGAGCAGCAGTTCGGCCGTGGCGTAGGTGAAGGCCGTGTGGTCCTGGTCCACGAGCAGCGCCGTGCCCGCCTCGCGCCCCTTGCGCCCGACCAGCGATGCCGCGGCCTCGCGCACGTCCGGGAACAGGCCCTCGCCGCGATACTCCGGCGGCAGGAACGCGGGCCAGGCGGGGCTGGAGCCGCAGGCCAGCACGACCGCGTCCGGACGCAGGCCGAGCACGTCGTCGACCCCTGCCCGCACGCCGAACTCGAAGCGCACGCCGTGCCGGTCGGCGGCGAGCCGCTGGTAGTCGTAGATGCTGCTCAGGCTTTCGCCGCCGGGGAGCAGCGCGTGCAGCCGGGTCTTGCCGCCGACGTCGGAGGAGGCGCCGAACACGGTGACGTCGTGACCGCGCGCCGCGGCGACCCAGGCCGCTTCCATGCCGGCAACCCCCGCGCCCACCACCACCACGCGCTTGCGGCGCGGCGCCGGCGCGGGCTGCCAGTCGACCTCGTCCGGCTGGCCGACGCGCGGGTTGTTGTCGCAGGACAGCGTGCTGCCACCGACGATGGCGCCCCAGCAGGTGTTGCAGGACACGCAGTAGCGGATCCGCGCTTCCCTGCCCTGCTGGGCCTTGACGCCCCACGCCGGGTCGGTGACCAGCGGCCGCCCGAGCATCACGAGGTCGGCCAGGCCGTCGCGGACGAAGCGCTCGCCCTCGTTGGGGTCGGTGATGAGGCCGAGCGCACCCACCGGGATGCCCGGCGCCGCCTTCGCGAGCGCCGCGATGCGCTCGACGTAGGGCGCCCGGGGGCCGTGCATGTCGGGCAGGTGCCAGTCCAGCGTGTCGGAGTGGGCGCCCCAGCACCAGGTCAGGTAATCGACCGTGCCCGTGGCGTGCAGCAGCCGGGTGATCGCGGCGGATTCCTCGAGGCCGATGCCGCCGGGCATGCCGTCCTCGCCCGGCAGCTTGACGCCGACGACGAACCCCGGGCCGCACTCGGCGCGAAGGGTCGCGCAGAGTTCGGTCAGGATGCGCACACGGCCCTCGAGGTCGCCGCCCCAGCGGTCGGTGCGCGTGTTCGAGCGGGCCGCCATGAACTGGTGGAACAGATGGCCGTGGCCGGCGGAAATCTCGACGCCCGAGAACCCGCAGTCGCGCAGCAGCCGCGCCGCACGCGCGAAGTCGAGGACCATCTGCCCGACCTCGTCGGTCGAGGGCACGTGCGGCACGGTCCAGCTGAGGTCGTCGGGCAGCGACGAGGGACCGATGGCGTCGTGCACCCGGCCGGGCTGATGGCGACCTCGACCCGGGTCCTGGATCTGGGCGATCAGGTGAGAGTCGTGCGCGCGCACCGCCGCCGCCCAGCGCTCCAGCCCGGCGCGGTTCGCCGGATCGAGCACCCGGACCTTCTGCGGATTGTTCTGCCGCGGCAGCAGGTTCAGCGGCTCGGTCACAGTCATCGACGCGCCGCCGCGCGCGCGGTTCGCGTGGTAGGTGATCAGCCGGTCGGTGACCTGCCCGCCCGCCACGTAGCGCGTCGACATCGACGCGTGGACGATCCGGTTGCGCAGCCGCGCGCCGCCGACCTGCAGCGGCGAGAACAGGTGCGGATAGGCGGTCGACACCCGGTCAGCTTTCCGGCGTGTGCATCCGCAGCACGCGCTTCAGGTAGGCCTCGCGCCAGGCATTGCGCTCCGCCTCGACCTCCGGCGTCGGCTGGTAGTCCTCGATCGCGGCGCGGGTGACGCTGCCCTGCGCGTCGAGCAGGCGCTCGACCGTGTCGAGCCGCTCGCGCATGACGCTGACCTCGGCCGTGAGCTCGAGGATGAAGGTCATCATCTGGTCGATCGCCGGGTCGTCGAAGAACGACGGGCGCTTGCCCTTCGTGGTCAGCGGCAGCTTGACGGCCGGGACGTCATTGGCGCTCATTGGGGTCGGATGCTCCGTTCGGTGTGCGTGCAGGCGGATTTTATCTTTCGCGACGAGGATCGGCCCAGTGCGTGTTCACCGCAAAGTTCACGCGCGCGCGCCGAACACGTAGGACACTCCCGAGGGCGTGCGCACGTGCTCCGCGAAGCTCCGCTCCGCGGCGAACCCGGCGGCAACGGTCTCCTCGCGCATGTCGTAGCGAGAGAACGCGGTCCAGAACGGCTCGCCGTTCCAGCGCACCTGCCAGTCGTTCATCACCTGGTCCTCGAGCGGCAGCCGCGTGACCTGGGTGGCGACGTCGGCGTGCAGCATCACGCCGCCCGGGCGCAGCACGCGGCGGCACTCGCGCAGGATCTGCGGCAGCCGCGCGGCGTTGACCTCGTGGAACAGGATGTTGGAGATCACGAGGTCGAAGCTGGCATCGGCAAAACCGGTGCGGGCGGCGTCGCGCTGGTGGAAGTGGATCGGCACGCCGCGCTCCTCGGCCAGCAGGTGGCCGAAGCGCAGCAGCCCGGCCGCCACGTCGACGCCGTGGTACTCGGCGTCGGGGAATTCCACCGCGATGCCCTGGGAGTGCACGCCGATGCCGCAGCCGAGGTCGAGGATGCGGCGCGGCGGTGCGAGGTCGGGAAACCGCTCACGCAGCTGCCCGAGCAGCACCTGGGCGCGGCCGTCGCCGGCGGCCTGCTTCTGGCCCTTGCCGGGCGCGTAGATCATCGCCGCGCCCAGGTAGCGCAGGCCCGGGGCCAGGTCGTCCGCCTCAGGGTGCCCGGCATAGCCGCCCGGCTGGCGGTGGATCTCGGTGTTGCCGATCGGCGGCGGCACGTGCAGCGCCGGGTCGAGTTCGAGCGAGCCGCGGCGCGCGCCGCCCGACCGCAGCCGCGCGTAGCGGGACACGGTGCCCGGCTCCGCCCGCCGGGCGGTCGCCTCGATCGCGTCCCACATCATCGACTGCGAGCGGTGCGTCAGCGCCGCCCACTGCCGGAAGCTGGCGCTGCGCTCGACGGCGGGCTGCACGTCCTCGCGACGCGCGGGCTCGGCACCGAGCCGCTCGCGCACGGCAGGCAGCACGCGGTGGCGATACTCATCGCGCACCCGCTGCTGAGCGGCGCCGTTGGCCAGCAGCTTGAGGCTCAGCACGAAGTCCTGGCGCGCCTTCTCGGCGTGGGTGGGAACATAGACCGTCTGCGTACTCATCGGGGCGTCACCGTCATCAACCAGCTGGGATAGAGACCGCGCGGATTATCCGCGAATCCGGACACGCGCGGCGACACCAGCCGGCGCCCCACGAGGTAATGGATGGGCGCGACCGGCTGGTCGGCGAGCGCCAGCGTCTCGGCTTCCCGCAGCAGCGCGGCACGCCGGCCGATGTCGACCTCCGCCGCGGCCCGCGCCAGCAGCGCGTCATAGGCCGGGTTCGAGTAGCGCGAGGCGTTGACGCCCACGGCCGAGCCGCTGGAGAGCATCCGCTCGAGGAAGGAATTCGGGTCGCTGTAGCTCGACAGCCAGACGAAGCGGGCGGCATCGAAGTCCCCGCGCGCCACGTCCGAAACCACCGACTTGGTCTCCTTCTGCGCCAGCTCGGTGTCGACGCCCACCCTTCGCCACATCGTCGCGATCGCCACGCCCACCTTGCGGTTGAGCTCGGTGTTGGGGAAGGCCAGGCGCATCCGCAACGGCCGGCCGGGGCCATAGCCCGCCTCTGCCAGCAGCCGCCGCGCCTCGGCTTCGCGCCGCGCCGGCGGCCAGCCGGCGAAATCCGGGAGCGCGCCTCCCCCGGGGTAGTTCAGCGTGCCGGGCGGCACGTAGCCGTAGGCCTCGACGCCCGGGAAGCCGACCACGCGGCTCGCGATCTGCTCCCGGTCCATGGCCATCGACAGCGCGCGTCGCACGCGCAGATCGGCCGTGGGGCCGCGCTGCGTGTTGAACACCAGGACCTCGGTCGACACGCCCCGTCCCACCCGCAGCGCCGGGC
>JBIIDW010000058.1:0-8499 GCA_044238215.1 Steroidobacteraceae bacterium | reverse complement strand
GCCGAGGACGGCGCGCTGGAGGCGCTCGCGGAGGCACGCGCGCGGGCGATCGAGCGTGCGCTGCTCGCCGAGGGCAAGCTGGAGCCCGGTCGCGTGTTCCTCACGCGCAACGGCAAGGTCGGGCCGAAGGACGGCAGGCTGCGCTTCGAGCTCGCGCTGAAGTGACGCCGGACCCCGGACGCGGCCCGATGCGTTGCGCTCAGCGGAAGTGCGGCACCACCTCGGTCGCGTAGAGCGCCGCCTGGCGCACCATGGCTTCCTGGCGCGGCCCGTGCGGGTGCGCCACCGGCGAACCGCCGAGCTGGTAGACGTGATCCAGCCCGAGATCGAGCAGCTGCCCGAGCCGCTCGCGGCATTTGGCCGGTGGCCCGCAGATCGAGAACCACTCGACGAAGTCGTCAGGCACGGCACCGAGGTGCTCGCCCTCCTCCTGGGCGTGCCGCTTCATGTCGTAGCCGGACTGCATGTGCGCAGCGATCGACTTCAGCTGCGGCGGGAGGTGGTCGAGCGGCGCGTCCTTCATGCCGGCGAAGTGCGCGACCATGCCGGAGATCATGCGTCCCAGCGCGATCGCGCGCCGCTCGTCCGGGTCGCAGACGAGATTGACGTAGGCGCCGATGCGCAGGCTGTCGCGCGGCCTGCCGGTCTCCCGCAGCCTGTCGAGGGCGACCTTCATCGCCCACTCGATGCGCTCGGGCGCGCTGCCGACCGCGAAGCTGACACGGTCGCCCACGTCGACGGCCATGCGGATGGTCTGTGGCCCCGTGCAGGCGACGTCGACCGGCACCGGGGCCACCGGCAGCGAGTCGAACCAGCGCATGCGCGACGGCGTACCGTCGCGATCGACGGTCTCGCCGCGGGTATAGGCCTGCAGCCGCTGCACGAAACGCCGCAGCTGCTCGGTCGTGCCATTGCGCAGTCCGGCGTGCGCGGCCGACGAATCGCCACGCCCGATGCCGCAGACGACGCGCCCGGCCGACTCGGCCTGCAGCGTGGCGAGGGCGCAGGCCGTCACCGCGACGTCCCGCGTCACGGGGTTGGTCACGCCGGTGCCGAGCCGCAGCCGCGTCGTCGCCTGCGCCGCGAGCGCGAGCTGGCCGAAGGGGTCGGGGCTGAGGTTCTGCGTGTCCGGGCAAAGGAGGATGTCGAAGCCCAGCGCTTCGATCTCGCGCGCCAGCCGTGCGGTGTAGCCCGGCGAGGCTTCCATGACGATGCCGAATTCCTTCAAGGGGATGTCCTCGGTTGAACCGTGCCGCTCAGGCAACCTCGATGACGATGTTGCCGATCCGGTCGGCGCTCTCGCCGAAGTACCGGAAGGCCTCGGGGGCCTCGTCGAAGCCGAACACGCGGCCGACGAGGGGTTTGAGTCCGTTCGCGTCGATCGCGCGGACGAAGTCCTGCATGCTGCGGCGGCTGGCGTTGCTCATCGAGGTGATGCCGAGGCCGCGCATCATCATCTGCGGAAGCGCGGCCGTCTGTGCGAAACCGCCGACCATGCCGATGAACACGACGCGGGCCGCCGACGCGCAGGCGGCAAGCGTCTGGTCGAGCGAGGATGGCCCGGCATTGTCCATCACGACGTCGACCCCGCCGGTGCGCTCGAGCACCTCGAGGCCCCACCGCGGATTGCTGCGGTAGTTGACGGTGAAGTCGGCGCCGAGTTCGCGCATCCGTGCGAGCTTGTCGTCGCTGGACGAGGTGATCGCGACGCGTGCGCCGAGCATCTTCGCGACCTGCAGGCCGAACACCGACACGCCGCCGGTGCCGAGCGTCAGCATGGTCTCGCCGGGCGCGAGGTTCGCGATCTCGCGCAGCGCGCGCCAGGCCGTGACGCCTGCGACGGGCAGCGTGCAGGCCTCGCGGTAAGTCAGCGTCGACGGCAGCCTGACGAGGCCCGTGGCCGGCACGGTCGCGTAGTCGCGCAGGAAGCCCGGCGCGCTGGCGCCGAGGTCGAGGTCGGCCCGGGAGATGTGCCAACGGCCGTCCTCCCACGTAGGGTAGTGGATGCACAGCACGCGATCGCCCGGTGCCACGCCGGCGACGCCCTCGCCCACCGCAACCACGTCGCCCGCGTTGTCGGACAGCGGCACGAAGCCGGGCGGCACGGGTTTCTGCCGGAAGCTGCCCTTGATGATCGTCAGGTCGCGCGCGTTGATGCCGGTGGCCCGCACGCGAACCAGCACCTCGCCGCGCCCGGGAGCGGGGACCGGCACGCGCACCTGCCGCAGCGACCCGGCGCCGTAGGGGGGCGGCAATTCCCAGGCGCGGCCGAGGCGCGGCGCCGCACCGGCTCCGCTGCCGGATGCGCCCTCCCCGCGCGGCGCGGCGGCACCGGCGAGCGCCGCAACCGAGACCGCGCGCAGCAGCTCGCGACGGACCGCATCGCGCGGCGCCCCCGGCAGGTCATCGTCACGGCTCATTCGATCCGTCCCTCGTGTGGCGAAGGGCGACACGGTCGCCGAAGGCGCTGCCGAGGTAAAGCCCTGCGCCGGTGGCGACCGCCACGGAGGCGCCAGGCGTCGCACGTCCCTCCTCCCGGTAGAGCTGCGCCGCTGTCGCGGCACGCGCGTCGACCCGCGACACCGCGAACGGAAAGCCGCAGGCCGCGTCCCGCAGCGACCGGCAGGGATCGATTCCCGTGACCGGCGTGCCGGTGTGCCCGGCGACGACGAAGCCTGCGGCGCCGTCCCGTGTGAGGTTGTCGGGCTGCAGGCGCAGCGGCACGCGGCGCGGGGCCCGCGTGGAGGCACGGCCGCGCGCGCGCGGCAGCAGCAGGACCGCCTGGTCGAAGGTACCGGCCAGCGCGAGCCAGCGCCCGTCGTTCGAGACCGCGATGCCGTTGGCGAACGAGGCCGCCGTGCCCGGAACCGGCTGCCAGCCGCTTGCCGCCGTCCAGCGCAGCGCGCGACCGGTCGGCGCAGCCGCGAGGAACTTCGACCGCAGCGCCGCGGCGGCATCGGCGTCACGGGGTGGATCGAACATCTGCGACGCGTAGATCTCGCCATCGGGACCCAGCGCGACGTCGTTCAGCGCCACGCCGTCCGGCACGGGCACGCAGTCGCGCCAGCGCAGCGCGGGAACGGACACGGCATCGACGCGCACGTCGTACAGTTCGATTCGTGTCGGCCCGGCACGATTGACGACCGCCGCGAGCGGGCGACCCGCCACGCGACGCACGTCGTTACCGCCCGCCTCGATCCGCAGCGGCGGCCCCGGACACCGCTCGCCCGCGGCGCCACGCGGCCGGGTGAACACAGCCTCGACCGGCGTGGCGGCCGGCGGCGGCGCGACACCGGCGCGGCGCCCGGTGGCGGTGTCGAGCAGCACGAGCGGCGCCTCCGGCGCGCCCTGGCTGACCAGCAGCCAGCGCCCGTCGCGATCGACGGCCGCCAGGTCCTCGGGCCGGACGAACCCGCAGTGATCGCCGCGACCCTCGATGCAGGGCGGGATGGCGCCGGCGACCGGCCCGGCGACGGCGCCTGGCGCGCAGATCGACGCCGCCACGAGCAGCGTCGCCGCGGGCAGCGTCGCCGCGGGCAGCGCAGACGGGCCGCCCGCGCGCCGGCGCCCGCTGTTCACTGCCGCAGGAAGTCGATCGCGTCGCCCACCGACTCGCGCGGCACCTCGATCATCGGCAGGTGCCCGGCACCGCGGTAGACCTTCAGCGTCACGGGCGCCTGCGTGAACAGCGCCGCGACGTCACCGCCGATCGCCTCGGGCAGCACCACGCCGTCGCCACCCCACTGCAGAAGGATCGGGCGGCTCAGCCGTGCGTAATGCGCCTTGACGTCGAGCGTGTCCCAGAGCCGGTACTGGGTCTGGATGTAGGCGTCGACCCAGGCCTTGGCTCCCGCCCGGTTGTTGAGTTCGAAGTAGCGGTCCACCAGCGCCGGGGTCACCACGGCATCGTTCGCGGTGATGTCCTCGAGGAACGCCTGCCAGAATGCCCGCGGCTGGAACGGCGCGGTGCGGCGCAGCTCCGCCATCGCCGCGACCATCGCCGGACTCGGGGTCCGGCGCGGCGGACGTCCCGCCGGCAGCGTCGAGACCACGACGCGATCGACGCGCTCGGGGTGCTCGATCGCGTAGAACAGCGCGACCAGCGCACCGTTGGAAGTGCCGCCGACGTGAAAGCGCTGCAGCCCGAGCTGGTCGGCCAGCTTGCCGACCAGTTCCACGGATCGCCGGGTCGAGTAGTCGCCGCTCGGGTCAGGACCCGACAGGCCGTAGGGCGCGTAGTCGATGCGGATCACGCGGAAGTGTCGCGTCAGCTCGGGCACCCAGTCATCCCACATGTGCAGGCTGCCGAGGTGGCCGTTGAGCAGCAGCAGCGCCGGGCCGCTGCCCTCGTCGCGCAGGTGGATCGGTACCCCGTCCACGGTCACGAAGCGGGAAGGCGCAGCGGCCCAGCGCGCGCGCAGCGTGGTGTCGTCGAGGAACGCGGGCGCCTCCGCGGCGCTTGCAGCAGAGGGAACGACGGTCGCCAAAAAGAAAAGGCTGGCAGCCACGACGGCTGCCAGCCCCTTCTCCAGACTACCGCCCCGCGTGCCGTCAGGCAGCGAGAGCGCAGCCATGCGCCGGCCTCAGAACCGGAAGTTCACGCGCAGACCGACCTGGCGGGGATCCGCCGGGTAGGTCGTGTACGCGAGCACCGGCGGCGCGACCGGGAAGGCGATGAACGGGTCGCCGTACGACTGGGCCGAGGTGGCCTTGTCGTAGTCGAACAGGTTGGTCGCGTACAGCGAGATGCCCCAGTCGTCCGAGTTCAGACCGATGGACGCGTCGACGTTGGTGTACGACGGCAGCCAGATCAGGTTGTCGGGCGAGAGGAAGCGCTTGCTGCGGTACTGGGCGTTCAGCTCGCCGTTCAGCTCCCAGCCGTTGCTGAGCTCCCGGTTGAACAGCAGCGAGGCGACCAGCGCGTGCTTCGCCGACTGCTCCAGCTGGTTGCCGTTGGTGTTCGTGAAGCAGACGGTCTGCGGACCGACCGTGCCCACGCGGCAGTTGCCCGAGCCGGCGATCGTCAGCGCCGCCACCGTCGGCACCTCGGAATCCGTGAAGCGCGGATCCAGGTAGGTGTAGGCCAGAGACGCGGTGATGCTCTCGGTGAGGCCTGCCGTCAGCTCCAGCTCGAAGCCGTCGACCTGCGCCTCGCCCTGGTTCACGACCAGCGTCGAGGTGCCCTGCGGGCTGCGGCTGTCGGGCACGAGCTGCTGGTTGATGCGATCCTCGTAGACCATGTGGAAATACGCCGCGTTGAAGCGCAGGCGATCGTCCAGCCACGAGGACTTGAGGCCGATCTCGTAGTTCCAGAGGATTTCCGAGTTGTACTTGGCGTCGTTCGCGTCGAGCACCACGCCCACGTTCAGGAAGCCCGCGGGCTTCACGCCCTTGGACGCCGTGACGTAGATGGACGCGTCGTCGGTGGGCTTGTAGTTCAGCGTGACCTTGGGCGCGAAGTAGTTCGTCGACGAACTCGGCGTGAACGTCACGCCGGCGAACGTGGTCGGCAGCACCTGGCCGGTGGCCGAGACCGCCGGGTTGTAGGCGCGACCGAACAGGTAGTCGAACTTCTCGCGGCCGTAGCGGCCCTCGGCGCTGATGTCGAACTTGTCGGTCAGGTCGTACTCGAGGATCAGGTAGCCCGAGGTGTGCTCGGTGTTGCGGTAGTTGCGGTCGCCGGGCAGCGCACCGCGCGCGACGACCTCGGCCGCTGCCGACCAGCCCGCCGGGAAGGTCGGCGCCGGGATCGGCGGGTTGCGGCTGAAGCCGTTGATGAACAGCGAGGCGTTGTAGCTCTCGTAGTCTTCCTTCCAGTACAGGGCGCCGACGGCCCAGCGCAGGCCCTCGCCCTCGAGGTCGCCGAGGCGCAGTTCCTGGCTGAGCTGGCTGACGTCGGTGCGCAGGTCGGTGATCGACAGCGCCGGCAGCGGCTCATAGTTGCCCGCGAGAGGCGCGGCGACCGCGCGCGACGGCGCCGCGTAGAAGTCGGCGTCCGAGCGGCTCAGCGCCTTGGCGCTGGTGTAGCCGGTCCAGGAGTTCAGGGTCGCAAAGCCGAAGTCGACTTCACCCGACAGGCTGGCGATGAAGGCCTCGAGCTGGCCGCCCTCGTAGTCCTTGCCGGTCAGCGGGTCGACGCTCAGCAGCACGCGGTCGCCGTTCTTCGCCTCACCCGTGATCGGGTAGCGGATGGTCGCCGGCAGCGGCGCGCCGCCCGGAGGGGCGCCGAGACGCAGGCCGACGGCGTTGGCCGGCAGCGCAAGCAGCTGGTTCTTGCCCGGGATCGCCTGGCCGTTGTAGTACGACGGACGCGGCTCGGCGTCGTCGTCCGAGTAGGACAACCGCAGCGTCCAGTCGTTGTTCTCGCCGGGCGCGAAGCGCAGCTGGGCCGCGATGCCCTTGGTCTCCCAGCCGCCGATGGTCTCGCCCGAGATCTCGTTCTTGTAGAACCCGTCGAACTTGCTGTAGAGGCCGTTGACGCGCAGCGCCGTGCTCTCGCCGAGCGGCAGGTTCACCGCGCCGCGGGCCTCGTACAGGCCGTCGGTGGCGACGTCGAGGTTCAGGTTGCCCTGCACCCCGTCGAAGCTGGGCTTCTTCGACACGTAGTTGATGGCGCCGCCGAAGGCGACGCGGCCGTAGAGCGCGCTCTGCGGGCCCTTGACGACCTCGATGCGCTCGACGTCGACCAGCTTGAGGTTCATCAGCGACGAACCGCCCGCGGTGGCGATCGACTCGGACGAGATGTCGATGTTGTCGAGCAGGATGCCGACCGGCGGACGACCGCGCGTGGTGGGCAGGCCGCGGATGTTGGGCCGGGTGTCCTGCGGCGCGAAGCCCTTGTCGAAGCTCAGGCCGGGCGTGTACTTGATGACGTCGGAGACGTTGCGGATGCCACGGCTCTCGATCGCCTCGGCGGTGAACGCCGTGACCGAGATGGGCACCTCCTGCAGCGACTCGGCGCGCTTGCGCGCCGTGACGGTGACTTCCTCGAGTTGCGCCTGAGCAACGGCCGTGCCCGAGATGGCAGCCGACACGGCGGCTGCGACCAGGACTCCTGAAAAGCGTGACGACGAATGAGACATCAGATCCCCCTGTGGCGGCGGCCACGTGCGGTTGCGGCCGTTCTTGACCCGCTGAATGTGGCCGACTCGGACCGGATTATCAATAGTTCCGCCGGGCCCGGGGATGTGCGCGGAGCCTGCCACAGCGCTGCGGGCACCGGCGGGCCGGCGGGTAGCCGCTATCCGGTCACGCATGACGCGGGAGGCTCGCCGGCCGCCGCCGGATACGAGTATGTTGTGAGTACACCACGCTCAGGTGAGGCGAGGCGCCGCATGCGATCCAGGCACCCAGATTCTCCGGCCCGACCGGCGGCCTGCGCGGCCATGCTGCTGGCCCTGATGTGGCCCCTTGCGCCGCCCGCCCACGCCGCCGAGCCTTTCAGCGGCCGGTTCCTCGCCGACGTACAGGGCGAGACGCTCGAACTGACGCTCGAGCAGTCCGGTGCCACCGTCAAGGGTCGGCTGCAGGCCGCCGGCGGACCGCCCACGCTGCTCGCCGGGCAGGCCAGCGGCGGGGTCGCGACCGGTCTCGCCGGCAACGAGGGCGGCGTCGGCGCCTTCGAGGCCCGCCGCAACGGCGACGCGCTGGCGCTGGTGCTGGCCCAGGTGGGGCCCGACGGCTCGCCGCAGCAGGTCACGCTGGAGTTCCGGCGCGCCGGAACCGCCCCGACGGCGAAGCCGCCGGACGCGCGGTCGCCCGGCCCGGGCCGGGCGCGGCAGCCGGGCGCGGCGCCCGGCGCCGGCAGCGGCGGCGACCCGCGGCTCGTCGGCCGATGGAGCAAGAACGAGTCCTACCGCAGCGGCGAGTTCACGGCCGCCTCGGAGACGCTGATGGAAATCGCGGCCGACGGCCGCGTCGCCTTCGGCGCCGGACGGGTGATTGCCGGGGACGCATCGACCAGCGCGGACTCGGGCCGCGGCGGCGTCCAGGTCGCGGAGTGGCGCGCCCGCGGCGGCGTGCTGTCGATCCGCCAATCCGGCGCCACGGCCTGGCAGGAGATCGGTCGTTACGAGGTCTCCGACGCCGGCATGCTGATCTACCTGCCCGGTGGTTCGAAGGAGCTGTGGTACCGCCAGTGACCGGCGCAACGGACCGCCGGCGGCTGTTCTTCGCGTTCTGGCCCGACGACCCGACGCGAGCGGCACTGGAGGCGGCGCGCACGCGCCTGTTCCCGCTCGACGGGCGCCCGGTGGCCGCCGCAGACCTGCACGTCACGGCCGCATTCCTCGGCGCGGTGAGCGAGGCCCGGGTGCCTGCGCTGCTGCGCCTCGCGACGGCGGTGCCGCCGTTCGAGCTGTGTTTCGACCGCGTCGACTTCTGGCCGCGACCGAAGGTGCTGGTGGCCGTGTCCAGCCAGTCCCCGCCGCGCGCAGCCGCTGCCGTGGACTCGCTGTGGGGTGCACTCTCGAGGTTGGGATTCCGGCGCGATCCACGCCC
>JBIIDW010000057.1:0-8584 GCA_044238215.1 Steroidobacteraceae bacterium | reverse complement strand
AGCGCCGTGGCCGTCCTGCTGCTGGTTCCCCTGTTCGTGGCGGCGTATCTGATGTGGGTCTGGCAGGACGCGCGGCATGCGTCGCTGGTCGCTGCGCGCTTCGTGGCGTTCGAGGTGGCACTCGGCCCAGGGTCCGGGGCCGGGGACGCCGCGCAGGCGCGCGACGCCCTGGGGCGGCACGTGCTCGATGCGCGGCGACGCGGCTGGGTGTCGCTCGATCACGGCGACGCTGCGTTGATCGACGCCGCCGCGGTGCAGGTCGAGGCCGTCCCGATGCCACTGCCCGACCCGCTGGATCGCGCCGAGTCGGCGGCGTTCGTGCTGCTGGCACCAGCCCTGGCGCTGGGCAGCGGAAGACTGGATCTGCGTCGCGGCGGTGCATTCCGCTCGCGGGTGGTCCTGCCGGCCAGCGCCGTCGTGCTGCCAGGGTTGACTGGGCGGCTCGAGGGTCCGCGGCTCACGGCGAGTCTCGCGCTGCTGGCGGATCCGTGGCGCGCCGCGAGCGCCGGGGTCACTCGCTCGCGGGTGGAGTCGTTGTCGGTCGCCGGCAGGGCGCGCCAATGGATCGAACCGCTCCGCGACGTTCGCGCGGCGATTGCCTTGATCGAACCCGCGTTCGACCGGCTGTGCATCGGGCGCGTCGAAGTGGACGTCGTGCCGCAGGACAGGCTGGTCGGTGGGGTCGGGGCTCCCGTCGACCTGAGGCAGCACCCGTGCTCCTGACGCGGCGCGCCTCGGCCTGGGTCGGATGGTCCCTGCTGGCGCTTGCCGGCCACGCGGGCGGCGCAACGGCCGCAGAGGGTTCCCGGCATGCCGCCTATCGCGTGAATGGCGTCCGCTTCGACGTGGTGACGCTGCAGCTGGCGGGAGACGCGCGCCGGATCGCCGAAGCGCTGGTCGAAGACTGGCATTCCCCTGGACCAGCCCGACCGCGCCTGCAGCAACGGGGTGATGCCTGGGTCGTGGGCCGCCAGCGCGGCACGCTGCACGAAACGGTCGAACTGCGCGCGGGACGCGCCCGCGGTGTCGTCGACGGGCGAGTGGCCAGCGTCGACCTCGCGCAGCCACGGCGTGACGCCTCCGCGCCGCCGTTCGCGCTGCCCCCCGGCCTGCGCAGCCTGCAGGTCGTCGAGGACCTCGGCGCGGCGGAACGCCCCGTGGTGTTCCTGCTGGCGAGTCGGGTCGGCGTCGAGCCGACGTGGACGAGGCTGCGGCACGCACTCGAGCGGGCTGGGCTCTCGCCGTCCGCGCAAGCCGCCGCAGCGGGCGGGGGGCTCGCGGGCAGCCGCGTATTCCAGGCGCGAGGCTCCCGCATGTGGCTCGACGGCGTCGTACGCCCTCACGCCGCGGGGGCCCGGGTGGTCGTCGTGCAGCGGTGGGCGACGCGGGGAATGCACGATGCGCAACCCTAGCCGCACCCTGCGCCGCGCGCGGGGCCAGGCCGCCGCGGAGTTCACGCTCATCGTGGCGCTCGTCGCCGCTGCGCTTTGCCTGCCCTGGGGCGGCAACCCGGCGCCGGCGTCACGGCTGCTCGAGGCATTCACGTCCGCGTTGCGTTCGTTCGAATACTGGATCTCCTGCTGCTGAACCCCGGAGGGCCCCGCACATGTTCATGAATCCTCGTCTGCGGACGGCCAGCGCGCTGCTGCTGCTCGCGCTGTTCGCCGGCTCCCTCGCCTTCTGGGGGACGCAGCGCTACCTGCAGCGCGCGGCCTCTGAGGTGGAGTCGCGCTGGCGTAGCCGTTTCGCACCCGCGAGCGTGCTGGTGGCGCGACGCGACCTCGCGGCGGGTGCCGTCGTCACGGGCGACGACGTGGCGCGGCGCGACGTGCCGACGGCCTTCATTCCGAGCGGCACGCTGATGGCCAGCGACGCTGCGGCTGCGGTGGGTCGGCGTCTGCTTCAGGACCTGCGTGCGGGCGACCCTTTGACCCGCGCTGCCCTGCAGCCCGACGGGCAGGCGTCGCTGGCTGCACGTCTCCGCGACGGCAACCGCGCCGTGACGGTGCCGGTCGATGAAGTCAGCTCCCAGGCCGGCCTCGTCCGACCTGGCGATCACGTCGACCTGCTGCTGGCGGAGGAGCGTCTCGAGGGCCCGGAGCGCTGCGTCGTCGTGCGCTCCCTGCTGGAGTCGCTGCCGGTGCTGGCTACCGGGCAGATGCAGCAGCCGGTCGATCAGGACGCCGGCCTCGCTGCGGGACAGCGCGACATCAGCTATTCGACGATCACCCTGGACGTCACGCCCGAGCAGGCCCAGCAGCTGGCGGTGGGCCTTCGGGTGGGCGAGCTGATTCCCATGCTGCGCGGCGAGGACGATCGGGCCCCGGTGCGGCTCGCATCGATGGGCACGCAGCGCACCCGCTGCCGGACCGCCGACAGCCCGGCGGGCATGGGCAGCGCAACGTCGGGCACGGCCGGTCCCGGCGCGTCCGGCACCGCGCTCGAATTGATGGTCGGCGGCCGCGACTCGGTCGAGCGCAGCCGTCACTGGTTACCCGAAGGCTGAATTCCCCAAAGGAGTTTCCCCGTGAATCGCGCGTCATCCAGGATCCTCTTCATCGCGCTGCTGCAGGCTTGTGCCTCGGCGTCCGCATCCGCAACCCCGCCCGCCGACCCCGTCCGGGTGCCGGCGGTCGAGCGACTGCTGCCCGAACGGCTCGACCTCTTCGTCGGCGACAGCCGCGTCCTTGCCGCGCGCACCACGCGCATCGCCGTGGGCAACGGCAAGGTGCTTTCGGTGTCGCCCGTGAGCGCCGGCCAGCTGGTGCTCATCGGCCAGTCGCCCGGCAGCACGGTGCTGCAGCTCTGGCTGCGCGACGGCACCCGTCACCGCATGGTCGTGACGGTTGCCTCGAGCGATCTCGAGGCGACGCTCGGCGCGGTGCGCGAGCTGCTGTCCGGGGTCAATGGCGTGTCCGCGAGGTCTTCCGGCCAGCGGATCGTCCTCGAGGGGGCACGAGCTGGCGCCCAGGCGCGCGAGCGCGCATCGGCCATCGCCGCGCTGTATCCGGGCGTGGTCCTGGATTTCGTCGGCAAGGTCGGCTGGGAGCTGATGCTCAACTTCGAGGTCCGCATCGTCGAGTTCCGCCGCGGGCGGCTGCGCGAACTCGGCATCCGGTGGCGCGACGACACCACCGGGCCGACCGCGGGCGTCATCGCCGACTTCATCAGCAACAACCGGTTTCGGAGTCTCGCTCCGGAGCCCGGTATCCCCGCCGATGCCTTCACCCCCGTGCCGGGCAAGACCGCGCTCCGCGGCTACCTCGGGATCGCCGCGACGCTCGACTCGCGGCTCAGGATGCTCGAGAAGAGCGGCGAGGCAAGCATCGTCGCCGAACCCATGCTGAGCTGCCGCAGCGGCGGGTCGGCGCGGTTCGTTGCCGGCGGCGAGATTCCCGTGCCGGTCGTCAACGGCGTCGGTTCCACCGACGTCGAGTACCGCGAGTACGGCGTGATCCTGGACGTCAAGCCGGTAGCCGACGAGTCGGGCGGCGTCCTCGCACGAATCGAGACCGAACTGAGCCAGATCGACGGATCGCAGACGGTGCTCGGCGTGCCGGGCCTGCTCAAGCGGCGTTCCGCCACCGACGTCAACCTCCGCAGCGGCGAGACGCTCGTCATCGCAGGGCTCGCGAGCCGGCAAAACAGCGAGGATGCTTCAGGCATTCCAGGCCTGTCGCGCATGCCCGTCGGCGGCCGCCTGTTCGGGGTACGCGGGCGCCGGGGCGACGAGTCGGAGCTGGTGATATTCATCACTCCGCGCATTGCGTCGGTGGAACCGCCGGCGCAGGGTGCGGCAGGTTCGCCCGCGCCGGTGAACCTCGATCGAGCCCGGCAGCTCATCGAGCGTTCGGCCGGGGAGCGCTGACGTGCGCGTTCAGGTCTGCACGGGCGGTCGACCCGTCGTGGAGCTGCCGCTCACGCCCGGCACTGCCTGGATCGGTAGCGGGGCGGAGTGCCAGGTGAGGATACAGGGTCGCGGCATCGGTCCGCGGCATGCGCGCCTCGACGTCACGCAGGACGGCAGGTTCAGCGTGGTGGACCTCGGCTGCCCGGAAGGTACGCGCGTCAACGGCGAGCGGGTCGTGACGGCAGGGCCTCTCGGCGCCTGGGACGTGGTGCGGGTGGGCGATGCCGAGATACGCATCGCCGACGCAGCGGCGAACCGCGCGGCTGCACGCGCGGATTCAACGGACCGCGGTTCCGCCGATGCGGTCTCGACCGCTGCGGATGCGACCCGTGGCGCCGTTCCCGGGGAGGCGTTCCTTGCAGCCGCCCGCCGGGCCCACCGTGAGCTGCTCGGGCAGCTCGACCTGCGACGTCGCGATGTCTCCGGGATGTCCGATCTGGCACTCAGGCAGCTGGCGGCCAGCGTGCTGCAGCCGATCGCCGCGGCCGAGCACCCGGGCAACGGCGTGGACGCGGACCGGCTCGTGGAATTCGTGCTCGACGAGGCGCTGGGACTCGGCCCGCTCGAGCCGCTGCTCGCGGACGACGCGGTTCGCGAGATCATGGTCAACGGGCCCGACGCGATTTTCACCGAGCGCAGCGGGCGCATCACCCGCGCCGCGCACCGTTTCAGCGGCGAGACTGCCTTGCGGGGCATCGTCGATCGGATCGTCGCACCCATCGGGCGACGCGTGGACGACGCGTCGCCCATGGTCGACGCGCGGCTGCCCGACGGCTCGCGCGTCAACGTGGTCGTGGCGCCGCTGGCGTTGCGCGGCACCGCAGTCACCATCCGGCGCTTCGGCAAGCGACGGCCTTCCGCGCAGGACATGCTCGACGGCGGCACGCTGAGCCGCGACATGCTCGAGTTCCTGCGCGTCTGCGTGGGGCACCGCCGGAACATGATCGTCTCCGGCGGCACGGGTTCCGGCAAGACCACCCTGCTGAACGTGCTCTCGAGCCTGATCCCGCGCGAAGAGCGGGTGGTCACGATCGAGGACTCCGCCGAGCTTGCATTCGACCACCCCAACCTGGTCGCCCTGGAGACGCGGCCGCGCAACATGGAGGGCAGGGGCGAGATCACGGTGCGCGATCTCGTCCGCAATGCGCTGCGGATGCGTCCCGACCGGATCGTGATCGGGGAGTGCCGCGGCGGGGAGACGCTGGACATGCTCCAGGCCATGAACACCGGTCACGACGGTTCGCTGAGCACGGTCCACGCCAACAGTCCTCGCGAACTGCTCTCCAGGCTGGAAGTGATGGTCCTGATGTCCGGTGTGGAACTGCCGGTCCACGCGATACGCGAGCAGATTGCCGCCTCCGTGCACGTCGTGGTGCACCAGGCCCGGTTCCCGTCAGGGGCGCGCCGGATCACGCGCATCACCGAGGTCACCGGCATCTCGGCCGGTGTGGTCCAGACCCAGGACATCTTCCGGTACGAAGCCGGGAGCGGTGACCCGGGGCGGGCCTCGGCCGCCGGAGCGTTCCTGGCCACCGGACACGTGCCGCAGTTCTACGAAGCCCTCATGCGCTCCGGCCTGCGGCTCGACCTCGGGCCGTTCAGGGGAGGTGATGCGGCGGTGCTCGGGGGCAGGCCATGAGCATCGACTGGCCGATGTGGATCGGGGCCGCCGCTGCGGCGCTGGCCGTGGGCTGCGCGGCGGTGGCCGGCTCCATCGCGCTGCGCTGGGGATCGGCCGAACACCAGAGCCGGCTGCGCCGGATCAGCGACCACGACCTCGCCGAGCTGTTCGTGTTCGTCGATCCGGGAAAATTCGCGCTGTGGAACGCCGTCGCGCTCCTTGGCCTTCCCTTGCTGGCCTATCTGTCGCTGGGTTCGGCGGTCGTGACCGTGACTGCGGCCGTCATCGTGCTCGTGCTGCCCGGCCTGGTGTATCGACGGCTTCGGGAGGCGCGCCGCCGGCTCCTGCAGCGGCAACTGCCCGATACGGCGGCGGCACTCGCGTCCGCGCTGCGAGCGGGCCTCGGCCTCGGCCAGGCCCTGGAGCAGATCCCGCGATTCCAGCCCCGCCCGATCGCCCAGGAGTTCGCTCTGGCGCTGCGCGAGCAGCGACTCGGCGTTCCACTCGACCAGGCGCTGGCGAACCTCTCCCACCGCGCCGCCTGCCGCGACGTCGAACTGCTCATCGCCACGCTGTCGATCGCCCGCGACCTCGGTGGTGGTGTGGCCGACGCGCTGGACCGTCTTGCAGCTGCGGTCAGGCGCCGCATCACCATGGAGGAGCGGGTGCGCGCATTGACGGCCCAGGGCCGACTGCAGGGCGTGATCATGGCGCTCCTGCCAGCGGTGCTGGCGGCGGCGTTGTTCGTGCTCGATCCCGAGCGCATGCGCCTGCTGCTGGACCACCCCATCGGCTGGGTGACGCTGCTGGTCGTCGTCGGGCTGGAGGCGATCGGATGGTGGGCGATCCGCCGCATCGTGAGCATCGACGTATGACGCTCCCCGAATCCGTCTCCGGTGCGGCCCTCGCGACCGCGATCGTCGGACTCGCCGCAGCTGCGGCGGCCTCCGGAGCGGTTTGGTTTTGGCTGCTGCTGTCGGGCGCCGGCAGGTGGTTTGCCCGGCCACGGGGCTACCGCGACGGGTTGCGCACCGGCCTGCCCTGGTGGTTGCGGATGCTGCTGCCGTTCGCCGAACCGCTCGCGCGGCGGCTGGGGCCTCACCTGCCGCTGGGGGCGCGCAAGGCGCTGCACGCGGCGCTGCGGCGTGCGGGGGTCGACGAGGATCTCCAGCCGCAGCAGATCGCGGCGCTGGCGCTGCTGCTTGCCGTGGCCTCGGGCCTGGTCGCGGTCCTCGCGCCCGGCGGTGCGGTGTCCGTGGCGATCATCGTGCTCGCCGTCGCGGTGCAGGCCGCGCCGTGGCTCTGGCTGCGCGACGCGGCCCGCCGCCGCGAGCGCGAGGTGCAGCGCGACCTGCCGTTTTACCTCGACGTGCTCGTGCTGGCGCTCGAATCGGGCGGCACGCTCAGCGTGGCCCTGCGGGCTGCGACGGAGCGGGCGCCGGACAGCGCGCTGCGACGCGCGTTCGAGCGCGTGCTGGTCGACATCCGGACCGGTCGCGGGCGCGCCGAGGCGCTGCGCGCACTGGCCGAGAGGATGGACGTCGCGGCGCTCGTCCCGCTGGTCGCTGCGCTCGTGCAGGCCGATGCCAGCGGCTCGAGCCTCGCCGCGGTGCTGCGTGCGCAGGCCGATCAGCGGCTCGCCGAAAGGTTCACCGCCGCAGAGCGGCGTGCGCTCGAGGCGCCGGTCAAGATGCTGGGCCCCCTCGTCCTGTGCATTTTCCCGTGCACGTTCCTCGTGCTCGCGTTTCCGTTGGTCATGAGGTTCGTCGATGGCTGAGCCGGAACTCCAGGGCCCGACGCTCGCCATCGACGGCCGCGACACGGGCTGGCCCGTGCGCAGGGCGGAGTCCGCGCTGGCGCGGGCGCGCGGCCTGCTCTGGGGGAAAGACGCCGCGTCGGAGGCGTTCCTCGCGCTGCGGCCCTGCCGCGGCGTGCACACCTTCGGCATGCGCCGGTCGATCGACGTTGTCTTCACCGACCGGCATGGGCGGGTGCGACGGATATGTACGTCGCTGCGGCCCTGGCGGATGGCGTGGGTTCCCGGTGCGGTAACGGCATGGGAGGCGCCGGCCGGCGTCGTCGCGCGTCTCGGGATCCGTGAAGGCGTCACGCTGGAGGCTTGCGAGCGGTGAGCGGCAACGGCAAAGCCCCCGTGGACCGCGCGAGGCGGGCCTGCGGCGGCAGCGCGGCCGTCGAGTTTCTGGTCGCCGCGATGGTCGTGCTGCCGCTGGCGCTGGCGATTCTCGAGTTCGCGCAACTGGCCGTGGCGCGCCACGCGCTGAACCACGGTGCGTTCGAGGCGGCGCGCGCCGCGGCCCTCGAGGGAGGGCGTCCCGAGGTGCTGCGGCAGCAGCTCGCGCGCGCGATGGCGCCGCTGTTCGCTCCGGCCGCGCCGGCATCGGGCACTCCGTCCGATGAGCAGGGGCTCCAGGGCGTGCTGCGCGCGGCAGCCGAGTTCCTGCGTCCGGACCTCGCCTCGATCACGGTCGAGGCATCCGGCGACGGCGCCATCGCGCAGTCCATGCCGGATCCGCAGGTCCTCGTGGTACGGGTTCGCTACTGCAGGGAACTGCTGTTCCCGTGGCATGCCGCCCTGTGGCCCGCGCGGACGCGCCTGCCGGCGTTCGATCTCGGCTGCCGCGCGCGTGGCCGGCTGCCGATCGAGGCGGTGGCCGCCGTGCACGTGTCCGTCGCCGCGGCCCCCGGGCCGACCGCCGGCCTTCAGGCGCCGTCGTTGCCCCCTGCATCATCGGGCGCCTCGGCCGCGCGCGCGGGCCTGCGCGCGGCCTCGACCATCAGCAGGTCCTCGGGCCGGTCGATGTCGATCCCGGCCGTGCTCATCGGCACCCGCGTGACGCGGTCGACGTGGCGGCGGAACAGCAGCTGGGCGCCGCGATCGCCGCGCAACTGCTGCAGCTCGCTGAACGCCCAGCGCGGGAAGATCGCCGGCACGCCCACGGAGCCGGCGTAGGTGGCGGCAGCGATGCCGTCGGTGTGGCGACGCCAGGCCAGCAGCAGCCGCCGCAGGTCCTCGGCGGTCACGGCCGGCTGGT
>JBIIDW010000056.1:0-8592 GCA_044238215.1 Steroidobacteraceae bacterium | reverse complement strand
GGGACATCGCCGATGGCCTGCTGGCCGGCGCGCTGCAGTACTGGCTCTACTCGCGTCAGCCCTGTGGCGATCCGCGCTGCCAGGACTGCCTGCCGATCAGCACCGCCGAGGGGCGCATGGCGGAACTGCGCCGCCTGATCGACGAACTCGCCTCCGAGAGCGAGTACTTCCACACGCCCACCGACGCGAACGCCGGCCGCGCCTGAGCGCAGCCCCTCAGCCTGGCAGTGCTGCGCGGGTGGCGTCCTCGAGCGCTGCCTCGAGGATGGCGAGCCCCTCGGCCAGCTGGCCGTCCGGGATCGTCAGCGGCGGCAGCAGGCGGATCACGTTGCCGTAGATCCCGCAGGAGAGCAGCAGCAGGCCCCGGCGCCCCGCGGCCTGCACGAGCGCCCGCGTGAGTTCGGCATCGGGCGAGTCCGCCCGGCGGTCGCGAACCAGTTCCATCGCCACCATGGCGCCGAGGCTGCGCACGTCGCCGATGCAGGGCCAGCGCAGCGCGAGGTCGCCGAGCCGCGCCTGCAGCATCGCGCCGATGCGCTCGGCACGCTCGCAGAGGCGCTCCTGCTCGATCACGTCGAGCACCGCTAGCCCCGCCGCGCAGGCCAGCGGCGAGCCCGCGTAGGTGCCGCCGAGCCCGCCGGGCAGTGGTGAGTCCATGATGTCGGCGCGCCCGATCACGGCCGACAGCGGCACGCCGCCTGCGAGGCTCTTCGCCACCGTGACGAGGTCCGGAGTGACGCCCGAGTGCTCGATGGCGAACAGCCTGCCGGTGCGCGCGAAGCCCGTCTGTATCTCATCGACGATCAGCACGATGCCGTGCGCGTCGCAGAGGCTGCGCAGCCGCTGCAGGAAGACCGGCGGGGCCACGTAGAAGCCGCCTTCTCCCAGCACGGGCTCGATGATCAGCGCCGCGACTCGGCCCGGATCCACGTCGGCCTTGAACAGCTGCTCGAGCGCGCGCATCGAGTCGTCGATGCCGACGCCGTGGTAGGGCATCGGGAACGGCGCGTGCCAGACGTCCGGCAGCATCGCGCCGAAGCCCGCCTTGTAGGGCTGCACCTTGCCGGTCAGGCTCATGCAGGCAAGGGTGCGGCCATGAAAACCGCCGCCGAAGGCGATCACGCCCGAGCGGCCGGTATGGTGGCGCGCGATCTTGATGGCGTTTTCGACCGCCTCGGCACCGGTGGTCAGGAAGAGGGTCTTCCAGGGGCCCGGGCCCGGCCCCGCCGCGTTGAGCCGCTCGGCGAGTGCCACGTAGCTTTCGTAGGGCGTGACCTGGAAGCAGGCGTGGGAGAAGCGTTCCAGCTGCGCGGCGACCGCTTCGCGCACCCGCGGGTGCAGGTGCCCGGTGTTCAGCACCGCGATCCCGCTCGCGAAGTCGATGTAGCGCCGCCCCTCGACGTCCCAGAGCTCCGAATTGGCCGCGCGCTCGGCGTACACCTGCAGCGAGTTGGATACGCCGCGCGGTATGGCCGCCGCGCGGCGCCTGGCGAGGTCGGAGTTGGTGGGCATCGGGGCGCCCCCGGTCAGGCCTTCTTCAGTTCGGCGGCGCGGTGGATCGCCGCGCGGATACGCGGATAGGTGCCGCAGCGGCACAGGTTGCCGGACATCGCGGTGTCGATGTCGGCGTCGCTCGGCTTGGGATTCTTCGCGAGCAGCGCTGCCGCGGACATGATCTGGCCGGACTGGCAGTAGCCGCACTGCGGCACGTCGATTTCCATCCAGGCCTGCTGCACCGGGTGGCTGCGGTCGGTCGAGAGTCCCTCGATGGTGGTGACCGGCTGGTCGCCCACCGCGCTGACCGGGGTGACGCAGGAGCGGATCGGCTCCCCGGCGAGGTGGACCGTGCAGGCGCCGCACAGGGCCATGCCGCAGCCGTACTTGGTGCCGGTCAGGCCGATGGTGTCCCGCAGCACCCACAGCAGCGGGGTCTCGGGATCGACGTCGACCTCGATGGGCCGGCCGTTGACGTTGAGCTTGATCATCCCTGTGGTCTCCGTCTGGCGAATCACCGCGCCCCGGACGTGGGCGGTCGCGGCCGCTGGTAGAATTTACCCGCTTTCCTGCACGCCGACGAGGATTCCGCCTTGACCGACACACCTGTCGCCCCAGCCGGGGCGGACCCCATCCGCACCGAGGTCGTCATCATCGGCGCCGGCCCCTGTGGCCTGTTCCAGGTCTTCGAACTCGGCCTGCTCGGCATCAAGGCCCACCTCGTGGACACCCTCAAGGCGCCGGGCGGGCAGTGCACCGAGCTGTACCCCGACAAGCCGATCTACGACATTCCGGCCTTGCCGGTCTGCGGCGCGCAGGAACTCGTCGACCGGCTGATGCAGCAGATCAGGCCCTTCGACCCGCAGTTCCACCTCGGCGAGGAAGTCCTCGAAGTGCAGCCCCAGGGCGATCGCCGCTTCCGGGTAGCCACGGCCGCCGGCACCGTGTTCGATGCGGGCGCCATCGTCATCGCGGCCGGCGTCGGCTCGTTCCAGCCGCGGCGGCTGGGCGTGCCGGGCGCCGAAGCCTTCGAGGGGCGCCAGGTGCATTATCGGGTGCGCAACGCGGCGGAATATCGCAACCAGCGGCTCGTGATCTTCGGCGGTGGCGACTCCGCGCTCGACTGGGCGCTGGAGTTCGCGCCGACCGCTCCGGCGCTGACGCTGGTGCACCGTCGTGCGGAGTTCCGCGCGGCGCCGGCCTCCGTGGCCCGGATGCGCGAACTGGAGTCGTCCGGTCGGCTGCGCTTCGTCGAGGGACTCGCCGAATCGCTGATCGTCGAGGGCGGGCGCCTGCAGGGCGTCAACGTCAAGGGGGCCGACGGCGTGCTGCACGCACTGGCTGCGGACCATGCGTTCGCCTTCTTCGGCCTGCACCCCAAGCTCGGGCCCGTGGCCGAGTGGGGCATGGAACTCGAGAAGAAGGCCCTGCGCGTCGATACCGAGAAGTTCCAGACCAGTGTGCCGGGCATCTTTGCGGTGGGCGACATCAATACCTACCCCGGCAAGAAGAAGCTGATCCTGTCGGGATTCCACGAGGCGGCGCTGGCCGCCTTCGGCATCCAGTCCTGGCTGTACCCCGAGAAGAAGCAGTTCCTGCAGTACACCACTACCAGTCCCGTGATGCAGAAGCGTCTCGGGGTGGCGGGCGGCTAGGTGGATCCGCGACTCCAGCGCCTCGTGCAGCAGTTCGAGCTGGAGCGGCTCGAGGTCAACCTGTTTCGTGGCGAGAGCCGCGACATCGGCAGCCCGCAGGTCTACGGCGGGCAGGTGCTGGGCCAGGCGCTGACCGCGGCCTACGCCACGATCGAGGGGCGGGTCGTGCACTCGCTGCACGCCTACTTCCTCCGCCGCGGCGACTTCAACCTGCCGATCGTCTACCAGGTCGACCGGAGCCGCGACGGTCATTCCTTTTCGTCGCGGCGGGTGATCGCCATCCAGAACGGCGCGCCGATCTTCACGTTCTCGGCGTCGTTCCAGGCCCCCGAGGCCGGACTCGACCACCAGAGCGAACTGCCCGACGTGCCGCCGCCCGAGGCCCTCGCGGAGTGGCGCGGTCCGGAGGAGGGTGGCCTGGCGTCGCTGCCCGAGAAGATGCGCGACTTCCTGGTGACGCAGCGGCCCTTCGAACTGCGGCCCGTGGAGGCTGCCCTCGGCCTGCGCTCGCGCGAAGCGCGCAGGCCGGTCCAGCACATCTGGTTTCGCGCCGTGGATCGCCTGGCCGACGACGATCGCATCCACCAGTGCCTGCTGGCCTACGTGTCGGACTTCAACCTGCTCGGCACCGCCCTGCTGCCGCACGGCGTGGCCCAGGGCTCGCGCCGCCTGATCATGGCCAGCATCGATCACGCGATGTGGTTCCACCGCGCCTTCCGCTTCGACGACTGGCTGCTCTACGCGATGGACAGCCCCAGCGCGTCGGGCGCGCGCGGTTTTGCGCGCGGCAGCATCTACACGCGCGACGGCCGCCTCGTGGCGAGCACCGCGCAGGAGGGGCTGATCCGCGTGACTGCACCGGCGTAGACTCCCCGCAGGCCATTCACTCGACCCAGCAAGGACGGATTCCCAGGATGAAGCCGCGCAACATCGTCTCACTCGCGCTCGCCCTCTTCGCCACTGCCAGCCTCGTGCCTGCGCCGGCTGCCGCGCAGGACGCGCCCGACCTCAAGCGCGGCAAGCTGCTGTACATCCAGTGCCGGGCCTGCCACGACCTCGCCGAGGGTGAGCCGCACAAGGTCGGCCCGAACCTGTTCGGCATCTTCGGGCGCGCCGCCGCGTCCGCCGAGGACTTCACCTACTCGACCGCGCTGAAGAACTCGAAAGTGATCTGGGATCGCGCGTCCATGGATCGCTGGCTCGAGAAGCCGAGCGCCGTGGTGCCAGGCAACGCGATGGCCTTCGCCGGTATTCCCAATCCCAAGGACCGCGCTGCGCTGATCGCCTACATCGAGAGCGAGACGAAGGCGAAGTAGAGGCCCGCAACGGCGAGCGCGATCGTCGCGACCGCCAGCGCGAGCAGTGCCAGCGGCAGTCCGACCAGCAGGGCGAGGCTGCGACGCTCGGTCCGGCGAGGCTCGGCGAGCCAGCGCTCGAGCAGTGCGCGGTTGCGCAGGTTGGCCTTGAAGGCGGCGTCGAAGACGTCGCCGGCGACCGGAACCGCTCCGCCGAGCGCGTCCACCGCCATGTTTCCCAGCATCCGCCACTGCACGGCGGCGGGCGCACCGAGTCGGCGCGCCACCCAGAGCCCATAGGCCGCCATCGCCAGCCCCAGCAGATCGCCGGCAACCGGCACGACGCCGAGCAGCGCGTCGAGCCCGAAGCGCCACGAGGTGCCGGGCACGCGGAAGGCGCGATCGAGCAGGTCGGCGAGGGCGCGGTAGCGCGCCCAGTCGCGCTCGCCGTCTCCGCGCCCCGACAGGGCGGGCGCCTCTGGCGGCCGGGCGGCGGTCACTGCAGCGCGCGGATCTCGGCCTCGAGGATCGGGTTGACCCTGGCCGGATCGCTCATCATCAGGAAGTGGTCGCTGCCGGGCACGACCACGGCGCGGAAACCTGGCACGAAGCCCCGGATCACGGCTTCCGGCGCAGGCGGACCATAGTCGGCATTGATCGTGACGATCGGGGCACGCACCCGGCGCATCACCGGCGCGCCGTCCCAGTCGTTCAGGGCCCGCAGCGCCGGCACGCCCACTGCCGGCGGCGCCGAGGCCATGTCGTCCGCCACCCGTTGCACGAGTACGGGATCCGAGTCGGGGCGGAACAGCCTTCCCGCAACCATGCCGCGCGTCACGCCCGGAAAGTCGGCCTGCAGGTCGGCGATCCGGGCCTCGGTCTCGGCGGCGGGCGGCTTCGGCAGGCCCACCCCCTTGAAGGTGTCGACGCCGACCAGGCCCGCGACCCGTTCGCCGAGGATCACTGCGGCCTCGGCGATCACCGGCCCGCCCATCGAGTGGCCGACCAGCACGACCCGTGGCTGGCCCGGCAGGGCCTCCACCACGGCGGCCACGTCGCGACCGAAGGCCTGCATCGACCACTCGCTGCGGGTGGCCTCCGAGGCGCCGTGGCCCGCCAGATCGACCGTGACGACGGTGTATTGCGCGGCCAGCACGGGCAACTGCGCATCCCAGTAGCTCGAGTCGCAGGACCAGCCGTGGACGAGCACGACGACCGGACCGCCGCCGGTGACGCGGTAGCGGATCCGCGAGCCGTCGAACGAGCGCACCGACGACGCCGCTGGCGCGGCCGCACCGTCCGCGGCGTCGCCGGGTGCCGCGAGGCTGGAAGCGGCCGGCAGCGAGGAGAGGGCGAGGCCGGCCAACAATCGGGTTCGCTTGCGCATGCTGGGCTCCGCGTCGTGGCGCCGCGCTCAGGCGGCGAGCAGCATCCAGTGATAGCCGTCGGGTGCGTCGAACGTCAAGGCGTGCCGGCCGAACTCGTCGACGAGAACGTCGCTGAGGCCGCGCACGCCCGCCGCCGCGAGACTCCGGTGCATGCGCTCGAGTCCGGTGGTGCGCCAGGCGTAGAGGCTGTAGCCGAGGCAGCCCGCGCGCGATTCGTGCAGGCGACGCTCGATGCGCGCGCGCGAGCCGAAGCGCACGCACTTCAGCTTGCCGGAGCGGCGCGCCTCGAGCGCCTGGCCCGTCGCGGGGTCGTCGAAGTCCACCATGTGGAAACCCTCGCCCTCGTCGAGCCCGAAGATCACCCGTGACCCGGTTGCGTTGTCCCACGGGATCCGTGCGTCGTACGTGCGCCGCAGGCCGAGCACCTCGTCGTAGAAGTCGAGGACGTGCGGATCGTCGTCCGCGATCATCAGCCCGCAGTGGGTGTGCTGGCTCGTCCGCAGCAGGCTGCGCTCGTCGATCCGCCCGTAGAGAGGGCTTTCGTAGCCGAAGCGCTCGAAGAACACCTGCCGGAACAGCGGCTGGATCAGCACCATCTCCCGCACGCCGACGATCGGGTCGACGAACGGCCGTGCGGCCCGCTCGCCGCTGACTTCGCCGATCACCGCGAGCAGCGGCTCGATGATCGTGATCGGCTCTCCGGACTCGCGCGCGCGCTGCGCGTGGTTGAGCAGGTTCATCACGCTCGAGGTGAGGCGCACGCCCCAGCGCGAACCGACGCCGCGGAGGTCGCGACCCATGCCGAGTCCGGCATTGAGCGGGCGTTCCCACTGCATCAGCCGCAGCAGCCCATGGTCGGCGCCGAGGTGGGTCAGCCGCAGCGAGCGCAGTGCCGAGTCGACGCCGTAGAGCGCGCGTGCGGCGGCCGCGTCCAGCTCGCCGCGCGCACCGGGCCGGCAACCGAACGCGGCGAAGAAGGCAGCCGCCGCGTCGAGGTCGGGGACCCCGACGCAGACCTCGTGAAGTCCGCCGACGGCCGTGGCATGCGCTGCGCCCATGGCGCCAGTGTGCCACGGACCGTGCCCTCAGCCGGCGCCTTGAATCGAGGTGCGGAGGGCTCTCAGAAGCTCCGCCTGGTCTCGATGAGCAACTGCACCTTGTCGATCGACGGGTCGCCGTTCAGCGGAAAGGCGAGATCGATGTGCAGCACGTTGCCGAGTGCCGAGCGGTTGTTGCCGAGGCGCAGGCCGACGCCCACGTCCGTCAGCGTCCCCCGGCTACTCGAGCCCCATGGGTCGTTGCCCCAGGCGCCGCCCACGTCGACGAATGCCGCGGCGCCGACGTTGAAGAGCCGGAACGGGAACCAGTTGGTGAAGGCCCTCTGCTCCAGCGTCGCCAGCCAGCGCCCTTCGCCGGCCTGGTAGCGGAGCGGATAGCCGCGCAGCCCGCTGTCGCCGCCGATCAGGATCTGGCGGTCCGCGTCGAGGTTGCGGCCGGCTTCGAAGGACAGCGACGCGAACAGCAGTCGTCTCGGGGACTGGCGCCGGTGCCAGCGGGCGGAGCCGCCGACGATCGTGTCGGCGAGATCGCCGTCCTCGTAACGCCCGGCCAGCGAACCTGCGAGCAGCAGCGTGGCGCCCCTCGCCAGCCCGAATCCGCGCGATGCAGTCGCGGCGAACAGCACGGTGCTGCGGTCGGCGCCGAAGGCTTCGTTTGCGAGGCCGAGCTGGCCGCGCAGGCGCCAGCCGTACTGCAAGTCCTCCGTGCGCTCGATCTGGTCGCGGTTACGGTCCGCGCGGAAGTCGTCCTCGATCCACTCCGCTGACACCCACGGATAGGCGAGCTTGCGGTCGGGTGGCGTAGGCGTCGGCGTCGGGGTGCCCGGCACGGCGGAGAACGTGCGTTCGTCGAGCGTGGCACCGTAGCGCCAGCGCAGCACGTGGCCGCGCACGAGACCCCTCGACCAGCCGCCGTAGGCGGTCGCGCCTCGCGCGCGAGTGCGGTACTCGCCCGTCTGCTCGCCGAGGTCGTAGCGCGAGTCGATGCGGTCGGTGTCGGCCCACGCGACTCCCGCCGCCCGGCGCGCGTCGAGTTCGTGAAAATCGTGGTCCAGCGAGTTTCTTTCCTGCGCCGTCGCTGTTGTCGGAGTACTGGGCGTCGATGGACCACCAGCTGCGGCCGAGCTGGCGGTCGCGGTAGATCAGCGTGGTCGAGGTGCGGTCGATGCCGGAGCTTCGGCCTATGCTCAGCTGCGAGCCGCGGCCGAGCAGGTTGAGCTCCTCGATCTCGATTCCCGAGGTGTTCTCGCCACCCTTGCGGCCGAAGGAGATGCCCGGGTTCAGCGTCCAGACGTCCTGGGTGATCACCTCGACGTCGACCACCCCCTCCCGATGGGAGACGGGCCGGATCCACGCGTCGTTGAGGTAGCGCGTGTCGCGCAGCAGGCGCTCCGTTTCCCGGAGCCTGCGCGGATCGTAGGGGTCGCCGCTGCGGAACAGCAGCTGGGTCTCGATCGTCTCGGGTCGGGTGCCGATATGCAGCAGGTTGGCGAGGCGGAACAGCGCCGTGTTTTCCTCCGCTCCACGTCGGCCGCCGTCGTCCGCGCGCCGAAGGACGGCAGCACCCGGGCCGGGGGCGCCGGTTCGGCCGCGACGGCCGGCGAGAGCGCCGGCGCGAGCAGGGCGGGCAGCAGCGCGAGAGGGCCCGCGGCGCGGCGGGCGCGTTGCCGCGGTGGCCGGCAGTTCGGCGTGATCCGGGATC
>JBIIDW010000055.1:0-8593 GCA_044238215.1 Steroidobacteraceae bacterium | reverse complement strand
GCCGCCTGCGCGCGTGGCTCGCCGAGGGCAGGCACGGCCGCATGCACTACATGGCTCGCCACGGCCTGCGCCGCAGCCGCCCAGCGGAACTGCGCCCGGGCACGCTCACGGTGATCAGCGCCCGGATGGACTACTGGCCGGCCGGCGCGCGCGACGCGTCGGAGGTGCTGAGCGACCCGTCGGCGGCCTACGTGTCGCGCTATGCCCTGGGACGCGACTACCACAAGATCATCCGCAACGCGCTGCAGGACCTCGCCGACTCGATCGAGACCAGGGTCGGCGCATTCGGCTACCGAGTGTTCACGGACACCGGGCCGGTGCTCGAGAAAGCGCTCGCCCGCAACGCGGGCCTCGGCTGGATCGGCAAGCACACCAACCTGATCGCGAGCGACGCGGGATCCTGGTTCTTCCTGGGCGAGATCTACACCGACCTGCCGCTGCCCACCGACGAGCCGGCGGCGCCGCACTGCGGCAGCTGCACGGCCTGCATCCCGGCCTGCCCGACCGGAGCGATCGTCGCTCCCTACGAACTGGACGCGAGGCGCTGCATCTCTTACCTGACGATCGAGCTCGACGGCCCGATCCCCGAGGACCTCAGGCCGCTGGTCGGCAATCGAATCTACGGGTGCGACGACTGCCAACTCGCCTGCCCCTGGAACAAGTTCGCCCGCGCGGCGGCGCACCCCGACCTCCGGGCCGTGCGCAACGGGCTCGACGACGTGTCGCTCGTCACGCTGCTCGACTGGGACGCCGGAGAATTCGACCGCCGCATGCTCGGCTCGGCGATACGGCGCATCGGCCACGAGCGCTGGCTGCGCAACGTCGCGGTGGCGCTGGGCAACGGTCCGGCGACCCCGGAGGCCGTCGCGGCGCTGCGCCGCCGGGCGGGGGACCCGTCCGCCCTCGTGCGTGAGCACGTCGACTGGGCGCTGTCGCGCCTCACGGGCGGCGCCGAGGGTCGCCTCAGGGCGACCGTGGCCGCTGGAACCTGACGTTGTCGATGAGTCGCGCCCGACCCAGTCGCGCCGCGACCAGGGCGACGAGATCGGTATCGGCAGCGCCAACCGGATCCAGGTCGGCCGCGCGGCGCACGGCGAAATAGTCGACGCCGAACCCCAGCGCCCGCAACGCATCACGCCCCTCGGCCTCGGCTTCCGGCACGGGCGCGCCGCCACCCACCGCCGACACCGCCCGCCGCAGTTGGGCGTAGATGGCCGGAGCACGCGCACGCTCGGGGTCGGACAGGTACTGGTTGCGCGAGCTCATCGCCAATCCGTCGGCCTCGCGCATCGTGGGCGCACCCACGACGCGCAGCGGCAGGCAGAGATCGCTCGCCATGCGGCGGATGACGGCCAGCTGCTGGTAGTCCTTCTCGCCGAATACCGCGACGTCGGGCTGGACGATGTTGAACAGCTTGGCGACGACGGTCGCCACGCCCTCGAAGTGACCGGGGCGGAACTCCCCGCAGAGCATCGTCGAGAGTCCGGGAACCTCGACGCGGGTGGCGCGCTCCGGGCCCTCGGGGTAGATCTCCGCGACCACCGGCATGAACATCAGGTCGCAGCCGGCCGACTCGAGCATCCGCGCGTCCCGGTCGGGAGTGCGCGGATAGTGGTTGAAGTCCTCGTTGGGCCCGAACTGCATCGGATTGACGAAAATGCTCGTCACGAACCGCTCCCCATGCTGGCGGGCGAGTTCGATCAGGCTGATGTGACCGGGATGCAGGTTGCCCATGGTGGGCACGAACGCCACACGCTCGCCGCGGCCACGCCAGGCCGCCACGCGCGCGCGGACGGCGGCGATGCTGTCCACGATCTCCATCAGCTGAAGCAGTGTTCCGGTGCGGGGTAGCTGCGGTTCTTCACCGCGGCGACGTAGCGGCGGATCGCGTCGAGATTGCCGGTCGCGCCATCCATGCAGTTCATGACGAAGCGGGGCTTGCGCCCGAGCGTGACGTCCAGCACGTCGTAGAGCACGAGGATCTGGCCGTCGGTCGCCGGCCCCGCACCGATGCCGATGACCGGCACCGTCAGCGCTTCAGTGATCCGCCGGCCGAGCTCGCTGGGCACGCACTCCAGCAGCACCACGTCGGCACCTGCCGACTCCAGCGTCCGGGCGCTGGCGATCATCCGCTCGGCGGCATCGGCCTCCCGCCCCTGCACGCGGAAGCCGCCGGTCTTGTGCACCGACTGCGGCTTGAGTCCGAGATGCGCGCAAACGGCGATGTCGTGCGAGGCGAGGAATTCCACGACGTCGACCTGCGAGGGCCCGCTCTCGAGCTTCACGAGTTCCGCACCGCCTTCCTGCATCAGGCGGACCGCATTGGACAGGGCAACCTCGCGGGTCGGGTAGCTGGCGAAAGGCAGGTCCGCCATGAGCAGCGGCCGATGCAGGCCGCGCGCAACCGCGCGGCAGTGATAGACCATGTCGTCCATGGTCACCGGGACCGTCGTGTCGTGACCCTGGATGACCATGCCGAGCGAGTCGCCGACCAGGACCACGTCGACGTCCGCCGCGTCGACCAGCGCCGCGAAGCTGGCGTCATAGCAGGTGAGGCAGGCGATGCGCTCACCCTGGGACTTCATGCGGTCAAGCGTGGCGAGCGACACCGGCGGGCGGCTGGAGTCGCGCAGTTCGAGGTGGGTGTACATGGGCGGAAGATGCTCAGATCGTCGGGGAACGCAGCGGATTGTAGTACAGCCGCCCCCTGCGCATCCGGCGGACGGCCGCCAGCAGCTCCTCGAAATCAGCCGCGCGACCGACCGGGTCGATCGTCTCCGCATTGATGATCAGCAGCGGCGCGGCGTCGTAGTCGTGAAAGAACCGCGCGTAGGCCTGGTTGAGCCGCTCGAGGTAACCGCGCTCGATCTGCCGTTCCGCGGGCAGGCCACGGCGGGCAATCCTCCCCAGCAGGACGTCGACCGGGGCCTGCAGGTAGAGGACCAGATCGGGGCGCGGCGGGTCCACCGCCATCCGCGCGGCGACCTGTTCGTACAGCGCGAACTCGGCCTCGTCCAGCGTCAGGCGCGCGAACAGCCGATCCTTGTCGAAGAGATAGTCGGCCACGCGTGCAGAAGCGAACAGGTCCTGCTGCCGAAGGCCGCCGAGCTGCTGGGCACGCTGGAACAGGAAGTGCAGCTGGGCGGGCAGCGCCGCGCCCGCAGGGTCGCGGTAGAAGCGCTCGAGGAACGGATTTGCGTCGGCGTCCTCGAGCACAAGCTCGGCGCCGAGCGCGACGCCGAGCCGGCGGGCGAGCGTCGTCTTGCCCACGCCGATCGGGCCCTCGACGACGATGAACCGGTGCGCGGGCTCGCTGCTCACCCCGTCATCCCTCGCTGCCCCGCTGCGGCAGCACGCCCCGAGGGCGCATTCCGCGGTCCGTGACGCGCGACGCGAGATCGCGCACCCGCCCCGCTCCCGGCACTACGAGTTCCGGGGCGATGTCTCGCAGAGGATACAGAACGAAATCGCGCTCCGGTATGCCGGGATGGGGCAGCGTGAGCTCGGGCGCGTCGACCCGTTCGTCGCCGAGGACGAGGAGATCGAGGTCGATCTCGCGAGGACCCCAGCGCACGCTGACCTCGGACCGCCCCAGCTGCAACTGCAGGGTCTGGAGCTCGACCAGCATCCGCCGGGGATCGAGCTGCGTCAGCAGCCCCGCTACCGCGTTGTGGAACGCAGGCTGCGCGACGGGCCCGAAAGGCACTGACTCGTAGATCGGCGAACTCACCACGAGCCGCGTCGAGGGCAGGCCCGAAAGCGCCACGATCGCGGCGCGGACGCGCGCAGGAGGATCATCCAGGTTGCTGCCGATCCCGACGTAGGCCGGGCGCCAGCGAAGCATGGCTTCAGCCGCGCGGACTGCGGCGACCCCGTCGACGCCGCCGCGGACGCCGGCGGCCACCGCCCTCGCCACGACCGTCGGCATCGGTCGGTCCGGAGGCGTCACTGTCCGCGTCCTCGCCCTGGTCGTCGCCGGCACCGACCGCCGCGAGGTCGCGCGGGCCCGCCTGCTGCACGCGTTGCCACCAGGACACCAGCGCCGGATCGGCCATGCCGGCTGCAGCACGGAGCTCGAGCAGATCGAAGGCCGCACGGAAGCGCGGGTTCTCCAGCATCCTCAGGGCACGTCGGCCGCGCGGGCTCTCCAGCCGCGGCTGCATGGCGAACATGTCGCGGATGCCGAGCGCGAAGCGGCGCGGAATCGCCACGCGCGAGTAGACGGAACGGATCACCGCGTCGACCGCGTCGAGAATGGTGCCGGTGTCCTGCCAGCGGTCGCGCGGGGCACGCTCGATCGCCGCCGCGATGGGCCCGTACAGCAGCAACGCGAACAGGAAAGTCGGCGTGACGGAACGGTCCGCGCGCACGCGGGCGTCGGTGTTCTCGAGTCCTCGCACGAGAAGCTGCTCGACGCGACTGCCGGGCCTGCGCCCGAGATACTGGCCCACGCTGGGCAACAGCACCTCGAGCAGACCGCGCCGCTGCAGCACCTGATAGCTGCGGGCACCATGCCCCGTGAGGAACAGCTTGAGCGTCTCGTCGAACAGCCGCGCCGAGGGCACGTCGGCGAGCAGGTGGCGCAACGACGCGATCGGCTCGGCGGTGGCCGGTTCGATGTCGAACCCCAGCTTGGCCTCGAAGCGGGCCGCGCGCAGCATGCGCACCGGATCCTCGCGATAGCGCGTCTCGGGGTCGCCGATGAGCCGCAGGCGACGTGCGTTGACGTCCTCGAAACCGCCCGTGTAATCCCAGACCGAGAAGTCCGCGATGTTGTAGTAGAGGGCGTTGGCGGTGAAATCCCGCCGCCAGACGTCCTGGTCGATGGTTCCGTAGACGTTGTCCCGAAGGATTCGTCCGTGCTCGTCCACGACCCGGTCGACGTCATCCCGCTCGCCATCGACCGGCGCCGCAGCCACGGCCACCGCTTCGGTCGCCTCGCCCTCCGGGCCGTCGTCATCCACCTCGTCGTCGATGTCGCCCTCGACGTCGCCCTCGTCGACGCCGTCGTCCAGGTCCGCGTCGGCCAGCGGCTCCTCGTCGGCAATCGGCGCGCTCGCGGCGCGGAAGGTCGCGACCTCGATGATCTCGCGGCCGAAGAAGACGTGCGCCAGCCGGAACCTCCGGCCGACCAGCCTGCAGTTGCGGAACAGGCGCCGCACGTCCTCGGGCAGCGCGTTGGTCGCGACGTCGAAGTCCTTCGGCTCCAGGCCGAGCATCAGGTCGCGGACGCAGCCGCCGACCAGGAACGCCTGGTAGCCCGCCTCCTTGAGGCGATACAGCACCCGCAGCGCATCGGGGGAAATGCGGGACCGGGAAATGGGATGGGCGTCCCGGGGAATGACCCGGGCGAGTTGAGGAACGGCCTCTAACGGGCCTGTAGTCGAGTTCAAGTGTGGAGAGTCCCGCTTGAGGATCCGTGCGCAGTCCCTATAATACCGCGCCTCCGGTCCAAGACACCCTTTCGCGCTCCTTTCGTCTAGAGGCCCAGGACATAGCCCTCTCAAGGCTGTAACACGGGTTCGAATCCCGTAAGGAGCGCCACTTCTCCGATGGACGACCCCACCCGGGCCCGGCTGCAGGCGATACTCGACAGCCCCAGCTACCGGGTCGCCATCGAGGACCGCGATTTCCTCGAGAGCGACGTCGCGCGGCCGAGCCGGCTCGCGCTCGAATTCAACCGCACGGATGCCTACCTGCGCGCGGCCCGCATCGACAGCACGGTAGTGGTGTTCGGCAGCGCGCGCATCGCCGACCCGGCCGCCGCAGCCGCCGCGCTGGCCCGTGCCGAGTGCATGCCGGAATCGGACCCGGGGCGGCAGGCCGCGGTGGCGGCAGCCCGCCGCGCAGCCAATCTCAGCCGCTACTATGACGAGGCCCGGCTGTTCGGCCGCGAACTGGGATTCCACTGCTCGACGGCCTCGGGACGCCACAAGCTGGTGGTCGCCACCGGCGGCGGGCCAGGCATCATGGAAGCCGCCAACCGCGGCGCAAGCGACGCCGGGGCGCCGAGCATCGGCTTCAACATCCGCCTGCCGCACGAACAGCAGCCCAATCCCTGGATCACGCCGGGACTGGCGTTCAGCTTCCACTACTTCGCGATCCGCAAGATGCACTTCCTGCTTCGGGCCAGGGCGTTGGTGGCGTTCCCGGGCGGCTACGGCACGCTGGACGAGGTGTTCGAGGCGCTGAACCTCGTGGCCACGGGGACGATCGCGCCGATGCCCATCGTCCTCGTCGGGGTCGACTACTGGTCGAAGGTCATCAGCCTCGACTACATGATCGAGCAGGGCTACGCCGATCCGCTCGACAGGACGCTGCTGCAGGTCATGGACTCCGGCGTCGAGGCGGCGCGCTTCATCCTCGCCCATTGCGGCTGAGCAGCGCCGCCAGCGCGCGCTGCACGGTATCCGCAGCAGCCGTGTCGATCACCACCAGCGGCGCATCCGCCCCCTGCCCCGGCATGTCCCGCCGCGCCAGCTGTCGCTCGAGCACCGCGAGGTCGGCCTCCGACGGATCGCCTCCCTCCGCGCGGCGACGCAGGATGCGCTCGCGCAGCACCGCCTCGGGCGCCGTGCATTCGATGTGGTGGCAGGCCACGCCACGCTCGGCCGCCAGCGCCCGGAACGGGTCGCGCTGGCTCGCCTCGAGAAAGGTGGCGTCGACGATCGCGATCCGCCCCGACGCAAGCACGTTGCCTGCGGCACGCAGCAGACGATCGTAAGTGCGGGCGTTCCACTCGGCGGAATAGAGGCCACCGCCCAACGGCGATCCAGAACCGGCGGTAGTCGCTAGCCCGGCGAGACGCTTGCGCTCGAGGTCGGAGCGCAGGTGCAGCCCGTCGAGGCCGGCCGCGAGGCGCGCCGCAAGCCAGCTCTTGCCGGATCCGGAGACCCCGCCGACCAGCACGAGGACCGCGCGGCGGGGCGCAAGCGCCTCGGACGCGACCGTCACGTATCCGCGGCAGCGTGCCAGAAGGGCCGCGCGCGGCGAGGAATCCCCCACGAACTGCGCCGCCCGGATGGCCATCACCTTGGCACGGACGAGGGCGCGGTGCGCGACGAAGAGGTCGAGCACGTCCAGCATGTCGAAGTCGCCGCTGCCGTCGGCATAGCCCTGCAGGAAGGCGCGCGCCAGGTCGGCTCGCCCGTACGCGACCAGGTCGGCCCAAAGGAAGGCCGCGTCGTCGGCGACGTCGAGCCAGCGCAGCGCCGGGTCGAACTCCAGGCAGTCGAAGGCGACAAGTTCGCCCCCGAGCCGCACGATGTTCGACAGGTGGAGGTCGCCGTGGCATTCGCGGACGCGCCCCGAGAGGGCGCGCCGCGACAGGGCGCCGATCGACGCCATGAATCGCCGGTCCAGCGCGCCCGCCACACCCACGTCCGGCAGTTGCACGCCCACCGCATCGAGACTGGCCTGCGTCTCGCGCAGGTTCGCCTGCAGGCTGCGCCCCGTACGCTCCACGACTTCGCATGCTGCGCTCTGCTCGTCGACCGGCAGCGTGTCGTGGCGCGCTGCCAGCGCCGCGCCGAAAGCCGCCAGTTCGGCCACGGAAACTTCGCCTGCCACCACGAGGCGATCGAGTTCGGCCCGGCGATCGAAACGCCGCATTCGCACCGCCCACTCGATCGCTTTGCCGGGTCCGCCGATGCGGGCCGCTCCCGCCTCGACGCACACCGGTTCGACCGACAGGTACAACTGAGGCGCGAACCTTGCGTTGAGCCGAAGCTCCTCGCGGCACATGCGCTCCCGGACCGCGCGGTCGGTGAAATCCACGAACGGATAGCGTACGGGCCGCTTGATCTTGTAGGCGTAATCGCCCGCCAGCAGCACCCAGGAGAGGTGCGTCTGCACGCAACGCACCTCACCGACGGGATGAGGGAACGCCTCCGGCCGCAGCAGCCCCGACAGGGGCGCGGGCAGCGGCGCCGCTTCGTCGTCCATTTTGGCTCCACCGGCGCCGGGGATAAGGCAGGCGCCGGGTCGCCCGGAGCATAGGGGCGCGCCCGGGCGGGCGCCCTACGCAGAAACACCCAGCGGCCAGCGGACGTCGCTAATTGAACCCTGGGCCGCGCCCCCCCAGATTCACATCACGTGGCCGACCGTCACCCGACTGATCATCAACCCGTCCAGCTTGGAGGATCCGAAATGAGCGTTACCCGATGGGAACCCTTCCGTGACATGGATGAATTCTTCCACCGCCTGATGCCGGCGATGAACCGGCGCTGGGACGAACTCGGCGCCATGGAACGCAAGTTTCAGTGGTCGCCGTCGGCCGACATCAGCGAGACCGACGCGGAGTTCCGCATCCGCGCGGAACTGCCGGGCGTCAAGAAGGATGACGTCAAGGTGACGGTCGACAACGGCGTGATCACGATCGCCGGCGAACGCATCCAGGAGAAGGACGAGAAGGGCGAAAAGTTCCACCGCACCGAGCGCTTCCACGGCAGCTTCGCGCGCAGCTTCTCGCTGCCCGACAACGCCGATGCGCACAACATCAAGGCCGAGTCGAAGGACGGCACGCTGACGGTGCGGATACCGAAACTCGCCGCAGCCAAGCCGAAGCAGGTCCAGGTGCAGGTCGACTGAAGCC
>JBIIDW010000054.1:0-8688 GCA_044238215.1 Steroidobacteraceae bacterium | reverse complement strand
GGCTGCGCGTGTACGAGCGCGGCGTCGGCGAGACGCTCGCCTGCGGCACCGGCGCCTGCGCGGCGGTTGCAGCGGGCCGCAAAGCTGGCAGACTCGCGCCGCGGGTCGCGGTCACGCTGCCGGGCGGCGTGCTGGAGATCGCCTGGGACGGCCCGGGCGCCCACCTGTGGATGACGGGCCCGGCGGCCGTCGCCTTCCGCGGCGAGGTCGAGGCCTGAACGCCCGCCTCCCGCGCCATTCACTGCCCGTACCGACAGGAGTCCCGAGATGAACACACCGCAGGCACGCGACGGCACGGAGGCCGCCGCCCCCGAGGACGCCGGCATTGCCGAGTACCTCGAGCGCCACCCGGGCTTCTTCGAGCGCAACCCCGCGGTGCTGGCGCGCCTGCGCCTGCCGCACGCGCGCGGCGGCACCACGGTGTCGCTGGTGGAGCGCCAGGTCGAGGTCATGCGCGAACGCCAGGCCGCGGCGGAGCAGAAGCTCGCCGAATTCGTGGCGGTGGCGCGCGCCAACGACGCGCTCGCCGAGCGCATCCAGCGGCTGTCGAGGCGGCTGCTGCGCGCCGGCTCACTGGCCGCCACGCTGGTCGAGGTCGAAGCCTCGATGCGCGAGGACTTCGACGTGCCGCTGTCGCGGCTGGTGCTGCCCGGTAAGGGCACCGCGGGGCTGGAAACGGTGCCGGGGCACTTCCTGCGCGCCTGCTCCGCCGACGAGCCGGCGCTGCGCAGCTTCGAGACGCTGTTCGCCACCGGCAAGCCGCGCTGCGGCCAACTGCGCGACGTGCAGCGCGACTTCCTGTTCGGCGACGAGGCGGCAACGATCGGCTCGGTCGCCCTGCTGCCGCTGGGCCCTGGCGGCGCCACGGGCGTGCTGGCGGTCGGCAGCCCGGATCCGGCGCGTTTCCACCCGGGCATGAGCACCGAGTTCCTCGCGCGGATGGGCGAACTGATCGGCGACGCGATCGCGCGCTTCCGCTGATCGCGCCGGACGGGGCGGCGTGGACGCCGGGTCGCAGCAGTGGGTCGAGCGCTTCCGCGAGCACGTGACGCGGGAGCGCCGGCTGTCGCCGCACACGGCCTCGAACTACGCGCGCGACCTCGCGGCGCTCGTCGCCTGGTGCGACACACAGGGCATCGCCGACTGGCGCAGGCTCGACGGCCAGCACCTGCGGCTGTTCGCGGCGCGCGCGCACGCTGGCGGCCTGTCGCCGCGCAGCATCCAGCGGCGGCTGTCGGCGACGCGCAGCTTCCTTCGCTACCTGATGCGCGAGCGCGTGCTCGAGGGCAACGCCGGGGTCGACGTGCGCGCGCCGAAGGCCGCGAAGCGGCTGCCGGGCTCGCTCGACGCCGACACCCTCGCGCGCCTGCTCGACCTGCCGGGTGACGAGCCGCTCGACCTGCGCGACCGTGCGATCATGGAGCTGCTGTATTCGTCGGGGCTGCGCCTCGCCGAGATCGTCTCGCTGGACGTCGGCGGGATCGACCTCGCCGACCGCACGGTGCGCGTGCGCGGCAAGGGCGACAAGACGCGGGTCGTACCGGTCGGCTCGAAGGCGCTCGCGGCGCTGCGCCAGTGGCTGGTACGCCGACCGGAACTCGCCGCGGCCGGGGAGACGGCGCTGTTCACCGGCCGCGGTGGCCGGCGGCTCGGCGCGCGTTCGATCCAGCTGCGGGTGGCGCTGCGGGCCCGCCAGCAGGGCATCCCGGTGCACATGCACCCGCACCTGTTCCGGCACTCGTTCGCCACCCACCTGCTGGAGTCCAGCGGCGACATCCGCGCCGTGCAGGAGCTGCTCGGTCACGCCGACGTGTCGACCACCCAGGTCTATACCCACCTTGATTTCGGGCACCTCGCCCGCATCTACGACCAGGCGCACCCCCGCGCCAGGAAGAAGACATGAGCGAAGGCTTCAACCCGCACGGCACCACCATCCTCGGCGTGCGCCGCAACGGCGTCGTCGCCATCGGCGGCGACGGCCAGGTCACGCTGGGCAACACCGTGATGAAGGGCAACGCGCGCAAGGTGCGCCTGCTCGGCCAGGGCAAGGTCATCGGCGGCTTCGCCGGCGGCACGGCCGACGCCTTTACGCTGTTCGAGCGCTTCGAGGGCAAGCTCGACAAGTTCGGCAACCTCACGCGCGCGGCCATCGAGCTCGCCAAGGACTGGCGCGGCGACCGCTACCTGCGGCGCCTCGAGGCCCTGCTGCTGGTCGGCGACCCGCAGAAGCTGTTCGTCATCTCCGGCAACGGCGACGTCATCGAGCCCGAGCACGACCTGGTCGCGATCGGCTCCGGCGGCGCTTTCGCGCAGGCGGCGGCGCGTGCGCTGCTGGAGAACACCGAGCTCGGTGCGCGCGAGATCGTCGAGCGCGCGCTGGCGATCGCCGCCGACATCTGCATCTACACCAACCGCAACGTCACGATCGAGGAGCTGCGGCAATGAGCGGCGCCGACGCGACGGGTCCGGCGGCAGCGGGCGCGGAGGCGGTCGGCGCGGGTGCGCTGACGCCGCGGCAGATCGTCGGCGAGCTCGACAAGCACATCGTCGGCCAGGACGCCGCCAAGCGCGCAGTGTCGATCGCGCTGCGCAACCGCTGGCGGCGGATGCGCGTCGACGAGGCGCTGCGCCCCGAGATCACGCCCAAGAACATCCTGATGATCGGCCCGACCGGCTGCGGCAAGACCGAGATCGCGCGCCGGCTCGCCCGCCTCGCGAAGGCGCCGTTCGTCAAGGTCGAGGCCACCAAGTTCACCGAGGTGGGCTACGTCGGCCGCGACGTCGATTCGATCGTCAAGGAGCTGGTCGACGTCGCCGTGAAGATGGCGCGCGACGAGCAGGTGGCGCGGGTGCGCGACCGCGCGGCCGACGCCGCCGAGGAGCGCGTGCTCGACGCGCTGCTGCCGCGGCCGCGCGTCATGGGCTTCTCGACCGACGAGCCGGCGACGCCGCGCGACGCCGAGACCCGGCAGAAGTTCCGCAAGATGCTGCGCGAGCGCCAGCTCGACGAGCGCGAGATCGAGGTCGAGCTGCGCTCGGCGACGCCGGGCATGGAACTGGTGGCACCGCCAGGCATGGAGGAGATGCAGCAGCAGCTGCAGGCGATGTTCCAGAACCTCGGCGCCGGCCGCACCAAGCCGCGCAAGATGAAGGTCCGCGAGGCCCTCAAGCTGCTGGTCGACGAGGAAGCCGCCAAGCTCGTCAACGAGGAAGAGCTGCGCGCCGCCGCGCTGCGCAACGCCGAACAGAACGGCATCGTCTTCATCGACGAGATCGACAAGGTCTGCCGGCGCCAGGACAGCTACGGCGCCGACGTCTCGCGCGAGGGCGTGCAGCGCGACCTGCTGCCGCTGGTGGAGGGCTGCACGGTCTCCACCAAGTACGGCCCGATCAAGACCGACCACGTGCTGTTCATCGCCTCGGGCGCGTTCCACGTCGCCAAGCCCTCGGACCTGATCCCCGAGCTGCAGGGCCGCTTCCCCATCCGCGTCGAGCTCGAGCCGCTGAAGGTCGAGGACTTCGTGCGCATCCTCACCGAGCCAGACGCCTCGCTGGTCACCCAGTATGCGGCGCTGCTCGCGACCGAGGGCGTCACGGTGCGCTTCGCCCCCGAGGGCGTGCGCCGGATCGCCGAGATCGCCTTCCAGGTCAACGAGCGCACCGAGAACATCGGCGCGCGCCGACTGCACACCGTGATGGAGCGGCTGCTCGACGCGGTCTCGTACGAGGCCGCCGACCGCGCGGGCAGCACGCTCGAGATCGACGCCGCCTACGTCGACCAGAACCTCGGGCGCCTCGCGCAGGACGAGGACCACAGCCGCTACATCCTGTGACCGATCTGGCGCTGGCTGCGGTGGTGCTGGCGCTGGTGGCGGTGCCGGCGTCGCTGCTGCTGCTCGCGCTCGCCGACGTGCTGGGGCTCGGCGGCGACGGCCGCCGTCGGCGCGTGGTGCGCTACGCGCTGGTGGCGCTCGCCGTGCCCTGCTCCGCGCTGCTCGCCGTGGCGGTCTGGGGCTGGGCGGGCGCGGCACACCTCGGGCCGCTGTGCGCGGCCTACGCCACGCCCGAGTTCCGCGGCGCCGCGCCGCTGCGCGCGCGGCAGCTGCGCGTCGATTCCGATCAGCGTCCCGTGCCGCCCTGGGCGGCCGCGCTGGCCGACCCCGCCGGGCTGTCGCCCCCCGGACTGCACACGGGCGCGCAGGAAGCGAGCCTGCGGCTCGAGGTGCGCCGCGTGCTGCACCACCAGAACCGCCTGTTCAGGGTCGAGATGGACCGCTTCCGGCTGCTCGACGAGGCGCACGGCGGCGCCATCGCCGAGGGCGACGAGATCTGGATCCGGGCGGGGCGCGCGACCTGGCACTGCGGCATCGGCAGCGGCCCCGAACCCACCGACCGCACCACTTATCCGGCCGGCGACGGCGTCGCGCGCTTCGTCAGCCGCGCGCTGCGCGGCGCCGCCAGGCCTTAGCCGAAATTCCGAACAGCACGGCGGCGCCGAGCACGGAAACGACCATCACCAGGGCCATCGCGAAGCCGATGCGCTCGCCGCCGGCCGACAGCGCCGTCGAGGCCATCGCGATCACCAGCGGGCCGACGCTGAAGCCGACCAGGCCGCCGGCGAAACCGGTCAGCGCCGTGCCGAGGCCGCGCATGCGTGCCGCCATCAGGTCCTGGATGTTGGTCAGCATCAGCGTGCCGACCACGACGAACGAGCCGGACGACAGCGCGATCAGCGCGGTGGCCAGCAGCGGCGAGTCGACGAACGGCGAGGCGGCGCCGGGCACCATCACGAACGGCACCCAGGGCATGGCGGACATGCGCGCCGTCGGCCCGCGGCGCGCCAGCCGGTCGGCGAGCCAGCCAGCGAGCGTGGCGCTGACCACCGAGGTGGCGATGATCATCGGTCCGAGCTGCGCGCCGATCGCGCCGGCGCTCATGCCGAACTGCCGCACCAGCATCGTCGGCCCCCAGGCCGTCAGCCCGTAGCTGGCGACCGCCGTGACCGCGTAGCCGCACAGGAACGGCAGCAGCACGGCGCGGTCCCTCCAGACGAAGGCGCCGGCCTCGCGCACGGTCGGTGCCGCCTCGGCGCCACCGCCCGGCGCGGCGCGGCGCGCCGGCTCGGGCAGCGTGAACAGCAGCAGCGCCACCAGCAGCCCGAACGCGCCCGCCGCCCAGAAGGCGACGCGCCACGGCACCAGGCCCGCCGTCGCGGGCAGCAGCCCGAAGAACCCCGTCGGCACGCCCGCAAGCACGAGCCCGACCAGGCTGATCGACAGGCCGTTGGAGATCGACTGCCCCATCAGGAACAGACCCATCAGCCGCCCGCGGCGCTCGCGCGGCGCGAGGTCGGCGATCATCGAGACCACGGCCGGCGACAGCGAGGCCTCGCCGAAGCCGACGAGCAGGCGGCACAGGAACAGGCTGGCGAAGCCGGTGACGAAACCGCTGGCGAGCGTCGCGGCGCTCCACAGCGTGAGCCCGGCGATGATCAGCGCACTGCGCCGGTGACGGTCGGCCCAGAAGCCGAACGGAAACGAGCCCAGCGTGTAGCAGATCGCGAACGCCGCGCCCTGCAGGATGCCGACCTCGACGTCCGAGATGCCGAGGTCGGCGCGCAGCGGATCGACCAGCAGGCTGATGATCTTCCGGTCCATCACCGAGGCGATGGAGGTCAGGAAGAACAGGAACATCGCCCACGCGACGATGCGCGGACGCGGATACGGTGCCGGGGCGTCGCTCATCGGCCCATTCTAGACGCGGGCCCCTGCGCGGCGCGCAGCACCCCGACCCCGCGACTCACGCCATGAAGCCGACGTCTCGCTGCGTGAAATTGCCGATGCTGGGGGCGACCTTGGAAAGGTCGGCGTCCTGCACGCCGAACCAGCGGGCCAGCGTGGCGGCGTACTGATCCGCGGAGGTGGTCGGAATGTGGCGACCGCCGCCGATCTCGAGGGCGCTGCCGATCTCGAGCAGCGGGTACTGGCCGTAGATGCGCTGGCCGCGCACCGCACCGCCCACCACCAGCTGCACGCCGCCCCAGGCGTGATCCGAGCCGTCGCCGTTCGAGGTGAGCGTGCGGCCGAAGTCGGAATGCGTGAACAGCGTGACCGAATTCTCCATGCCCATCTCGGTCAGCGCGTCGTAGAAGGACTTCACGGAGGAGCTGATGTTGCCGAGCAGCCCCGGCTGGTCGGCGACCAGGTCGTCGTGCTGGTCGAAGCCGCCGGTCGAGACGAAGAAGATCTGCCGCGACATCGACAGGCTCGCGCGCGCCGAGATCAGCTTGGCGACGGTGCGCAGCTGCGTGGCGAGCGGCGACAGCGTGACGCCGGAGTCGGGCAGCGCAGTGAACGACCGTGCGCCGGCCAGCGCGCCGTTGACGCGGTCGGCGTACTGCACGGCGCGCTGCTGCACGGTGGCGAAGCCGCGCTCGTAGACGGTGTTCGAGGTCGAGCTGCGGCTGGCGTTGACGACGGCCTCGTAGGCCGTGCGGCGCGCGAGGCCGGTGCCCGTGGTGCCGAAGCCGGCGAAGTTGGTGGCACCCGCGGCGCCCATCACGTACGGACGCGCGACCTCGCCGGCCTGGAAGTAGGTCTGGCCGGCGAGCGACACGTTCAGCGACAGCTGCTGGCTGCCGGTCTGGGCGTTGAGCACGTCGGCCACCCGGCCACCCCAGCCGGACTTGAGGATGGCGCGGCCGCGCAGGCTGTGCCACTGGTCCTGCTGGTCATTGTGCGAGAACAGCTGCGGAGGGAGCACGTGGCCCGTGGTCGCGGCGGTCTGGTACTGCGCCTTGGTGGTCGGTCGCACCAGCGGCCCGACGTTGGCGACCACGGCCGCGCGACCGGCCTGGAACAGGTCGCGCATGCCGGTCATGCTCGGATGCATGCCGTAGGTCAGGTCGCCGGGCAGCGCGCCGGCCTGCGCGATCGGCAGCAGCGCGGCACGGTCGACGGCCAGGCTCGAGGCGGTGCCGCCGCCGCGCGAGCGTGCGTAGGCGTTGTACTCGGCCGTGCTGGTCGGCACCACCATGTTCCAGGAGTCGTTGCCGCCGAACAGGAACAGGCAGACGAGCGCCTTGTAGTCGCCGAAGGCGCCGCCACCGGCCATCTGCGCATAGACGGTGCCGGGCGTGCGGCCGAAGGCGTAAGCGACGCCGCCGGCGGCGGCGGCGCGGAGGAACTTGCGACGGTTGCGGTCCATGGTCGTCCTCCTCAGCGCTGCAGCACGAATTCGGGCGAGGTCACGATGAAGTAGATCGCGTCCGCCACGCGCGCGTTCAGCGCGGTCTGGGGGTTCGTCGCGGGCACGGCGGTCCGCTCGATCTGGGCCTTGGTCTCGGCCTTCAGCGTGGCCGACATCTGGCCGGCGCCGCCGAGCAGCTTCTCCGCCACCCTGTTGACGAGCTGCTCGCTGTCGGCGGCGACCGCGAGCTCGTCGGTGGTGGTGATGAACATCAGGTCGCCGTTGAAGGTGGCCCCCGCGGCCTGCACCTGGGTGCGCGACAGCGCCTGCGTCCAGAAGAAGTTGGTCACCTGGGTGTTGAGGAACTCGGTCGACAGCTGCAGTTCCGGCGCGACGAGGTTGCCGTCCGCAATCTCGCCGGGCGGCGCGTAGAACGGGCTGAAGAAGTTGAACACCGAGGGCGACTGGCCGGGGCCCTGGCCGAACACGGCGGACACGCCGCCGGCGAAGTTCACGCCCGCACCGTACTTGATCACGCCGCCGACGCCGTTCGAGCGCGCGTCATAAGCGCGCCAGAACTGCGTCAGCCGCAGCAGCGGCTCCTTGACCTTGCCAGCGGTGGCCGCGGCGCTGCCCGAGGGCGCGCTGCGCGCCTCGGTGTCGAGCAGGATCGCGCGGACCACGGCCTCGAGGTTGCCGCGCCGGCCGCTGCCGTCGTTGTTGAACTTCTCGGCCACGCGCTGCACGTAGGCCGCTGAGGGGTTGCTGGTGACGAGCTTCTGGATCAGCTGCTTCGAGATGAACGGGCCGACGTTCGGATGGTTGAACAGGTTGTCGAGCGCGTCCTGCAGGTCCTTCGTGCCACCCTGCCCCGCCGGGATGATGCCGTTGGCGAGCGTGGCGCCGGCATAGGACAGCACGCGCTTGGTGCCCGCCTCGTGCTGGTCCGCATAGAGCTGCATCGGCTTGATCTGGTTGTAGCCGGTGACCGGCTGCAGCTGCGGCCGCGTGTTGGCGAAGGTGCAGGCCGGCGTCGTGGTCGGGCAGGCCCACTTCCAGCCCGTGAACACGCGCGCGAAGCCTTCGATGATCTCCTGGTTGTAGGTCGGGATCGGCTGGCCCGCCGCGTCGCGCTTCTGGGTGCCGTCGGTATTGAGCTCGACGAGGCCGATCGCAAACAGCTGCATCAGCTCGCGCGCGTAGTTCTCGTCGGGGCGCAGGTTGGTGCCGCTCACCGCGCGCTGGTTGCCCAGCATCGACAGGTACACGCCCATCGCCGGGTGCAGCGTGACGTCCTCGAGCAGCTGGCGGAAGTTGCCGAAGGCGTTGCGAACCAGCATGTCCTGGAAGTCGGCGGTGGCGTTCGGCAGGTTCTGCAGCGCGCCGATCTGCGAGACGACCATGATCTCCGACAGCGCGAAGCCGACGCGCTGGCGCAGCTGGTCGGAGCCGCGCAGGCTGTTCTCGAACCACTTCTCGACGCGGGTGGCGTTCAGCGAC